>JBLHJZ010000520.1:0-4088 GCA_047619515.1 Saprospiraceae bacterium
TTTATTTCGGCTTCAATGTCATTTTCAAAGATTAAAGTAATGGTGTTATTTTTTGCTTTGGCAGATCGAGGAACTTTAATTTCATTATTTATTCTTAAAGACATTAAATATACAGCAGTGTCTTTTGCCAGATAGTTTTTATTCGTTTCCAAATCTGTAAAATCAATAATTGATCCTTTGTCGCTTATGCTTATTTTAAAGGATTCAGACTTTAAATCTATAATAGCGGATTCCTTATTATTTGTACATGAAATCAAAATTAAATTTGAAATAATTAAGTATAAAAATAATTTTTTCATATGATTTCTATTTTATTTGTAACCACTCACTGCACCTCCCCCACCAAAAACTTATAAAATATCACTGCACAAACCGGCTTATTGGCTTCTTTATCTGCAGCTTTAAAAACCGTATACACATCATGTATACCTTCGGTTGCTTTGAGTGAAGAGGTAAAGCTTTTCATACCGAAATCCGTCAGGCCCTGTACGATATCGAAAGAACCGATCACCTCACCATCCGGTTGGTCTATATGAATTTCAATGGTACCTCCGCCGAAGAAAGTACCCGCCTGAGCGGCACCGACTTCCAGACCGGTCACTCCGGTAAGATCCAGGTTTTTATAAGCAACATATCCATCTCCTACGCCAACGATGATATTCATTTCTTCCTCTACGCCGGGTGCCATTCCGGGTTCTACTTTAAACTTCATTGCTTTGACGATCTCATCAAAATTGACAGAAATAATGGTTGGACTCCTCAATATCATTATATCCCGGGCGGTCAGCGAGCCGATTTCCGCACCCCCTTTGTCCGTATAAGCTGCCGTGAATATATATCGGCCATCGGTATGCTGTGGTTGATGTTGATTGAGTACAAAAGAACCTTTTGTAGGCAAGCTGTTTCCTAGTTTTGCTTCCCCGGAAAGAGAAAGAATATACTTCGACATTTGTTCGGCTTCGCTATTAGTGAGCTGCGGATGAGCAGCCATCACTGCTTCACCCCAGACACCGCCGCCACCTTTGATGACTTTTTGAGCGAGGTATTGAATAGCTCCCGGATCGCTTTTATACTTTTGGGAAATTTCCTGATAGGAAGGGCCAACTGATTTGACACTCATTTGATGGCAGGTGGTACAATCGGAATTATTCATTAGCTTTTTACCGAGCGTATATGCGGAGGCTTCACGTAATGCTTTATGACCAATAGCAACCTCGTTAGCATCGTTTCCGCGTTCCAGGTAGTCAATTGACACATTAACTGCATTGACATTTATACCATTTCCGAGATCACCGTCTTCGGCATCTGAGACCTCCACAGAGTAATCTATTTTTTGATTATCAAAATAAAAAGTTTTATTGCCTACGATATTCCAGGCAACTTTAGGGACTTCATTACCCACTAATATTTCTGTTTCGGACTTCGCCCAATTGCCTTCCGCATCTGTCACCTTAAGTGCTACTTTATATTCTCCGGTCTTTTCAAAAGTAAAATTCGGATTGGCTACATCTGACATTCCGGCATCTCCAAAACGCCATTCATATTTTAACTCATCCCCATCAAAATCTACAGATTCGTCCCCTTTAAACTGAATAGTAAGTGGTGCTTTTCCAACAAAGTTATCAGCACTCATTCTGGCTACCGGTTGTCGATTACCTGCTACGTAGCGAATGTGGACCAACCGCGCATCCGGGTTTTCGGAAAACCATACCGTTCCATATTCGATCATAAAAATATCTCCATCCGGCCCAAAAACAATATCCGTTGGATTGCTAAATCGCTGGCTGGGCAGGAAGCGCTCCATCCGTTTATAATCTCCATTTTCTTCCATGGTCACCGCCATGATCCATCCGCGCATCCAGTCATAAATAAATAGCTTTCCATCATAATATTCAGGAAATTGCTTCTCCTTATTCTTAAAATCGTTATAATAATAAACGCCGGCTGCCATCGCATTTCGACCGCCATCGCCTACCTGAGGAAACACTGTCGAAGCGCCGTAAGGGTACCAGATATAGGCTCCTTTTGCTGGAGGTAATTCTTTTGCTCCGGTATTATGTGGAGAAGTATTTACAGGTTTTGCCGGGTCGGATTTTTCACCGGAAACTTTTTTTATATAATCATATTTATTATAGGCATAATTATCCCCGACGAAATACGGCCAGCCATAAAAACCAGGTTCCCGGGCTTGGTTCACTTCATCATAGCCTTTGGGGCCACGACCTAAACTGTCCTCTCCGGCATCAGGCCCGACATCTCCCCAATAGAGATAGCCGGTATGATCATCAATGGCGAAACGGAATGGATTCCGACAGCCCATTACATAGATTTCAGGTTTTCCGGCAGTAGCATCTTTGGGAAACAGATTACCATCCGGGATAGTATAAGTGCCATCGGCTTGCGGTGTTATTTTTAAAATCTTCCCTCTAAAATCATTAGTATTACTAGCAGATTTTTGAGCATCCCAGGGGCCACGATCTTCTCCTTCGTCACTTGGCGCATAACCATCTGAAAAATGTGGATTGGAATTATCGCCCACGGATATAAATAAATTTCCACTTTTATCAAACTCCAAAGCACCCGCAGAATGACAACATTCTTCCCGTTGAGTCGGAATTTCTAAAAGCACTTTTTCAGTATTAAAATCAATCTCTCCGTCTTTAAGCACAAAGCGGGAAACATGCTGCTTAGCCACCTCTCCTACCGGCGAGTAGAAAAAGTAGACCCAGTTATTTGTCGCATAGTTAGGATCCAAAGCTAATCCAAGTAAACCATCTTCGTGCTCTGCGTGTACATTCATGGTTGCCACCACCCTGGTCTCTTTTAGCTTAGGTTGATATTGCTTGATTGCGCCACCTCTTTCAATAAAAAGTATCGAACCATCAGGCATATATTCCAGTTCCATAGGTTCGTTCAGACCTTCATCGAGTACCTCTTTTACAAAACGATTTTCTTCCGGAGCTACTGTCGAAATACTATAATTCACCGGTTGTCCCAGCCCGGCAGCATAATCGATTCCGCCCCATAATAATTTTAGAAAATTCTCTTCTACAAAGGATTCTGAGGTATGCCCTAAGCCGGTATAAAAAGATCGGCCACCATCAAATTCGTGGTACCAGGCCATGGGGTGATTTTCGCCATTGGTTCCGCCCTCGTAAGTGCTTTCATCAAGATTTAAAAGGATATTGATATTCGGGTTGATCTCTTTATAGTTGTACCACTCATCGAATCGTTTCCATTCTGCGGGTAAATGTGTACAGGACGCATGCTGGTCATCGACCTTTCTTACGATTGCTTCCCGGACATTCGGATCATTGGGGTGCCCATTGAAATAAGCCCCGCAAAGTTTTCCATACCAGGGCCAATCGTATTCTGTGTCTGCTGCTGCGTGTATCCCTACGAAGCCACCTCCAGCCTGAATAAAACGGTTGAATTCCAGTTGCTGTGCATCGTTTAATACATCCCCTGTTGTACTCAGGAAAATGACCACATTATATTTCTTTAATTCTTTTTCTTTAAAAACGGAAGCGTCCTCAGTAGTATCCACCCTAAAGTCATTTTCCTTCCCTAGTTTGATAATGGCCGCTTTCCCATCTTCGATAGAAGCATGTCTAAAACCTTCTGTTTTAGAAAATATCAAGACATTGATTTCTCGCTTTTGTTCGATAAAAACTTTGTATGCGATAAAACCGGCAGCGACTAAAACTGCAATAAAGAGGAGTAGGAATTTGAAGAATTTTTTCATTATAATGGGTTAGGTATTCGGTGTTAGGTATTCGGTGTTAGGTATTCGGGGCTCGGGTTTCGTACTATTAAGAGAAGTTTTACAAGTTAAATGTCTTGCAAAAAGTCCGGCTCACTCCCGCCTCCACAGAACGTGTCCGTAGGGACCGGAGGGCAGGGATCCCAAAGTTTATAATTTACTATTGTAAATCCTAAATTTGGTGCTCAATGATCCGGTATTAGATCATTGAGCACGAAGTCACTATGGCGATAACAAATAGGTACGAAGTGATCGGTGAGCTCAGGGTACTTGCCCCTCACCTCTCCTTCCTCACCTCTCACCCCTATTAAAATGGTATCTTTTA
>JBLHJZ010000521.1:0-4081 GCA_047619515.1 Saprospiraceae bacterium
GGGATCATCAAGTCTAAAGAACGGTGTACGACAGTCAAAACCCGCGTAATTGCTGCTAATCAACATCTTCTGAGAGTGGATCAGGAAGACACTTATGCGCTCTCTTCTTCCGAGAGCCAGCAATTGCTTGCTAGCTTTATAAATATTCTGGACAGCAATAAGATCCATGTGATATTAATACAGGACTATAATAAAGGCGTATTGGGTGCCGCTATGATTCAGCAGATATTACTCGAGTCTGCCCGGCGGGATATCCCGACTGTGGTTGATCCAAAGCTGCACAATTTTTTGGAATTTGGAGCAGTGACTTTGTTCAAACCCAACCTAAAAGAAATAAAAGAGGCCTTACCCTTTGAAGTAAATGCCAATATCGAGTCTTTGACAAAAGCTGCGGCCTACCTGCGTTCCAAAATGCAGCACAAATATACGATGATCACGCTTTCCGAAAAAGGAATTTTTATTGATGATGGCTTTTTACAAGCTATCCTTCCGACCCAGGCCAGAAACATAGCTGATGTCTGTGGTGCCGGAGATACGGTTATCAGTATTGCCGCCCTCGGCGTTGCATTGCAGCTCCCTCTGGCCGACATAGCCATCCTCGCTAATCTTGCAGGCGGTCAGGTCTGCGAAAAAGTGGGCGTCGTTCCCGTCCATAAATCCCAACTTTTGCGGGAATATGAATATTTACTCGCTCATTCAGAAACCTGACTTTTTTAATTTTCAGGTTTTTGCCTTTCGCTAACTTTGCTCTACAGCTTACAGTTCTTTTGGTAATAAATTTTGATATTTGAACCATTGCTTTTGAGTGCGTGGCATATTTGCGGCTTTTAGTAGTTGGCGGTTAGCTTTCCTTTATCGCGTCCTAAAACGCCCCCGAGGGAAGCTAATAGATCGAGTCAATTTTCCGGCAATACGTCACGCACTTATTGCTTTTTGAGATGAACAGCCAGACTTTATCGTCAGTCACTATGTTCTCCTCTTGATGTACAAAAAATTTTTGGAATAAAATCTACTAGATGTAAGTCATTTTGCAAATAGGCTTTATTTTGTCTGTTTATGATGGGCTCAACGGCCATTCCTATATCATTTTGCGTTTTATAGTTACAATTTGAGTAGATAATATGTAAACAAATAGACATTTATTTTATCAAAAGGCCAATCCTCAAACATTAGAAGGATTATTATCTTGAAATATCACCAATTTTCTTAATTTTACGATCGCTATAATTTCTATTAAATTAAATTAAAATCACAATTATGAAGACAAATTTAACAATGCCTAAAATCTCTGTTTTATTTAGCTTTTTGGCGCTATTGTTCTCTGCTAATGCATATGCGCAACCCGCAAATGATAACTGCGGTACTGCAGAGGCAATAACAATTGGTGCTGATGAAAGCGAGTGTACCGAAGTTTCGGGTACAACGCTTAACGCAACACAATCGGCTTCTCCTACAAGCGTTTGCTCAGGAACCTGGTTTGCGGATGATGTTTGGTACGCTATTACCACTCCTGCTACTCTAGGCACTGGAGCATTAATTGTAAAAGTTAATTATGGTACCGAGTCTGGCGATCTTCCTTCTGTAGGAATGGCTTTTTATGCAGACTGTGGAGATGCGGCAATACCTTTTGCTTGTTTTTCCGACGGCACGGGTACCTTGAATGAAATCAAAATATTTCCAACTAATCTGGCACCTAGTACTACTTACTACATTAGAGTTTGGTCTGGTGTGTCTGCTACCGATGATTCTGGTAGTTTCAGGATTTGTTCTTACTTTGAGGCAGGCTCAAATGATGTGGTTATCTGGGGTGGCAACCCTGGAGAAGGCGACTTCAGCACAGGTCTGATTGATACCGTAGGTACCACTTGGACTTATCAAAGTATCAATGGCGATACTTCTGTATGGAGATATAAAGCATGCTCTTGTTCCAACGGGTTATTCCGTTCAAGCACTGTTTCTTCTCCGACCTCTTTTAACGGAGCAGCGGTTTTTGATGCAGATTCAATGAATACAGTATTTGGTGCGCCTCCGGGCCCTCCTTACCCACAAATGATCGGCGAGTTGATCTCTCCTATCATTGACGGTACTACTTTTGCTTCGGCATCTCTAAAATTTTTCCAGGCTTATTCTCCACTTAATGGAAGTGCTTTCTTTGCTTACAGCTTAGATGGCGGTGGTAGCTGGTCTCCGGATATTGAAGTATCTCCTGAAATTGCAGGAAATGGAACAGCACCAGTACCTAGCGAGCAAAGATTCTTTTTACCAGAATTAGCAGGAGAATCTCAGATCAGAATCAAATTCACCTTTAGTGGTGATTTCTACTATTGGATACTTGATGATGTGCAATTGATTGAACCGGAAAACAATAACCTGGTAGTCATGAGCAATTTTTTTGCGATTGCACCTAACGCACAATGGCCAAGTAGCCAGGTTGAAGAGTTCAGCTTCTTAGCGGATGTCGCAAATATCGGAGCCAAACCTCAACCAAATACTAATTTAAATGTGACTATTGTTGATGATAATACAGGTGATGTAGTGTACACTACTGATTTGAGTTATGGTGAAATTCCTGCGGATTCACTAATTCAAAATGAGCCATTCGCTGGTTGTTTTACACCAGATGGTACATTGACGAGTTATACAGGGACTTACACTATTTCTTCGGATAGTGTGGATTTTGATCCTAGTAATAATACCCAGGAATTCCAGTTTTCAGTTGTGGAATCGGTATTTGCCAAAGAATTGGGTGCTACCCGTACGATAGTACCTGCCGGTGCCAACTGGGATCCAGGAGAGCCTCATAGCTGGGCTTTTGGAAATTTCTACCACATTGTAAATGGCTCTGATGCAGCTCTCCCGGCTGATCAGTGGTATGCGAAGTCTATTGATTTCGGCGTTGGAAACGGGGCTGATTTAATCGGAACGATCCTTACTATTTACCTTTACGAATGGACGGCTGATACGAATATGGACGGTGATATGGATCCGGATGAAAGAACTCCTGTTGGTTTTGCAAATTATGAAATCACCGGATTCGAAACTACGACGGAGTTGATAAACATTGAAATTAATCCTTTCCCTACCGGATTACCTGGAGAATTGGTTCCTCTTAATTCTGGAGGCAATTATGTAGCGATGGTAGAATATCTTACCGGTAGCGAGACTGATGACTTCGCTATGCTAGCTGCTGAACCTTGGGATTATGCGGCACAGACCTTTAGATCAAATCCAGCGGTAATCACAGATCCTGAATTCCAGAAGCCATACCGTCCGGCAGAAATGTTGGGTATTGCTGGAGATCTTAGTTCTGAACCTTACGGTGCTGCAGGTTTTAATGGTAATAATGTGCCAGCTATTCGTTTAAATTTAGCATTGGATGTAGAGATCAGTGTTGACGTATTGGATCCTGAAAACCTTGTAACCGTTTCTCCAAACCCTGCCAGTGATTTTATCAATCTCAATGTAGACTTGATTGATGCACAGGATCAGGTGGAAGTACATATTATGGATGCTAGCGGTAAAGTTGTTTTGAATAGACTTTACAGTAATGTAACGAAAGAGACTTTTACTTATAATGTAAGTAACTTCGCATCTGGCGCTTACCTACTTAATTTTATCACCGAGGAAGGTGTAAGAACTGAACGTTTTATTATCCAGCGATAATTTTTTATTGCACTCAAAAATAAAAGAAACTCCCGGAGAGATCTTCGGGAGTTTCTTTTCCCTTACCTGTGAAAAATAATACCGACAGATTCTCACTGTTCGCTCGAATTTTTCTGTTTTTTTGAAATTCATATTTACTCACATAAATTCAAATAATGATGAAGGCAACATTTACAAAAATCTTATTAATGGCCTGCGTAGCCATTTTTGCTACCCATATAGCCAATGCGCAAACTGTTTTCTGGGATGAAGATTTTTCAGGGGCTGTCGGTATACCTACCGGATGGGCGACCGGAGATGCTAGTGGGGGTACAGCTGCATGGGGATGGTGTGACGATCCATCTGCTACAAATGCCTGTATTATAAACTGGGCTCTTTATGCTAACCAACATGAGGGGAGTTTTTTCTCTACTACGGG
>JBLHJZ010000522.1:0-4080 GCA_047619515.1 Saprospiraceae bacterium
TTCCCGTCTGCCCAAATACAAGAGAATCTTTTTCAAGATACCAGTCAATATTTTCAACATCAATATTCACCTGATGAAGAGAATTGGAAAAAGGATTACGATCACTTCCCCTGTCTCCTCTAAAAAGATTCAGCTCTTTTTTGGGAATATCAAACTTTAAATTGACGGAGGGATGATAAAAAGAATCCTGATCGAAATACAAAGTTGTTTCTACTCGTTCTCCGGCAATACGAATCCCTTTTCTAATAACAAACAATTCGGCTGCTCCCCGAAATTGTAATTTCTTTGTATCATCATATACGGCAATTCTCGCATTCAAATCTTTACTTCCATACCCATATACCGTTGTCCCGTTTAGCCTAAATCCACCTACATATTGTATCCCGCCACCTATATTATTGATCTGAAGAATACTGTCTTTTGATTCAAACCTTGGGTAAGAATTTCCTTTACTATTACCCGACGCTACGATTTTATCTGAAAAGGATCCTTCTATCGCTCCATTTGGAAAGAGTTCAGGATAAAATAGTTTAGCTGATTTTACTTCGTAAAGGCTTTTTTTGGTTTCTAATTCATACTCAGATAAAATCACATGAATAGAATCCTTTAAACCGAATCTATCCCACGCGACTTTCCCTTCCTTTCCTTTCCATATTCCCTGATTAGGGAAATATATCCCTGAAGTTTCGAGTATCTTAATGGAGTCCTCTTTTCGATAGCCTACCAAGTCTAACTTGTCATATTGGATGATTGGTTCGCTATCTTCGTATTTCAAATCAAAATTATCGGCCACAGCGACCCAATTAACACCGCTGCGAGAGTACCGCAGTGATTTGGATAAGAAAAAAGATGTGGAGAACTTCAGATAATTTCTGAATGGAATTAACTTTCGGTTTTCAATATTATCGAGTAAGCTTTTGAGTATCCCATGCCATTCCACAAATTTTTTGGCTCCATCCTCACCTTTCTTGATGATCGTCAAGGTTTCCAAATAGGAACTAAAATATGGACTGGCAGTCATCTTTTGCACCAACATAGCATTGCTGGTTTCAAGGATTACCGCAAACTCCTCCTCCGTAAAAGCAGCTCCTTCAAATTGCTTTTTGTATTCCTTAAAAACATCTTCCATGACCTGCCTTTTACTCGAGGTCATAAAAGTGCCTAGTTCTTTGATATACTCAGCTGGAGTCGCAGAAAACGCCTCTAATCGCTGACTAAGCCCGCTTTGACCTATACCAAAAAAGAAAATGATAAGTACAAGTAAATGATTTCTCATATTGGAAATCGGTTTAAGAGAATGTTTTAAAATGACAACGCACAAAGAGCCTATCTAAAAGCAATGAATCCAGTCGGTTCATTCCTTCCTTTGTGCTGCAAAATCACATTAAATGAACCTGATTTCGCCTTTTCCTATTTCCATAACTAAGGCTACGCAAATAGAATCCCGATTCTATCGGGACTTCAGAACCATTTACTGAGCTTTTTCGCAAACAAAAATAAAATTTAGATACACTCTAAGATTTTTCAAGAACCATCGAAATCCAGTTGTCTTTATTTTTAGTTTTCAAATGTAAAAAACCTTGTGATTTTGTAGCCTCCAGCAGTAAGGCTGAATCTTTTTCTATAAAACCGGAAACGATTAATATTCCGTTTTTGACTAACCTTTTATACAACGAAGAGAGGCTGTCCAAAATTACGTTCCGATTGATGTTAGCCAATATAATATCAAATGTGTCTCCTTTTATATTATCCAACGTACCGTGGACACAATTGATACAAGAAATATTATTGATTTCTGCATTTTCAAGGGAATTTTCAAATGAGGCCAACTCAATATCTACGGCTTCTATCTGTCGGGCACCCAGTTTTGCAGCTAGTATGGCTAAGATTCCAGTCCCACAACCATAATCCAGTACCTCCCGGTTTTTAAAATCCAAATCCTTCATGTGTTCAATCACCATAAAGGTCGTAGCATGATGACCGGTTCCAAAAGCCATTTTTGGATTTATGATGATTTCATGTTGTACTTCCTTATCCAATTGGTGAAAATCAGCTCTTATCCCACAAAAATCACCCACAATAATAGGCTGAAAATTAGATTCCCAGATTTTATTCCAGTTTTGAGCTTTTATTAGCTCTTTTTCAAATTGGAAATTAAATTGGGTAGAAAGTGCTGCCATTGCTACTTCAACAGCTTCAGAATCCTCTGCTACTGCAATAAAGGCATCGAGTCCTGATGCCGTCTCCTCAAAAGTATCAAATGGTTGTTCGCTTAGAAAAGCGATAAGTATTTCAGCTAATTCAGGAGAACAAATGATTTGGTATTTATAATAATCCATAAACCTTTGAGAATGAAAAAAATGAAAGAAATGAAGGATTGAATGTCTCCGAAATGCTAATCTCCGGAGTCTTCCGATTGTATCCTATTGATACACTTCCTTTCTTGCTGCCCTCAATGTATTTTTAATAAGTGACGTAACGGTCATGGGCCCAACGCCGCCAGGGACAGGTGTAATAAAAGAGGCTTTAGCAGCTACTTCATCATATTTCACATCGCCGGTAAGCCGATAACCTCGTTTTGTATTGGCATCTTCTACCCGATTGATTCCTACATCGATGACTACTACGCCTTCTTTGACCATGTCAGCCGTTACAAATTCGGGGATGCCCAAGGCAACCACAAGAATATCGGCACGCAAAGTATGGCTCTTCATGTTTTCAGTCCGGCTGTGGCAAAGCGTGACGGTAGCATTTCCCGGGCTGGCTTTCCGGGATAATAAAATACTGATCGGTGTGCCGACGATATTACTTCTGCCAAGGACGACACATTCTTTTCCTGATACTTCGATATTATAGCGCTCCAGCATTTGCACAATACCAAAAGGAGTGGCTGGTAGGTAGGCTGGCAACCCCTGAGCCATTCTTCCGAAGTTGACCGGATGAAACCCATCGACATCTTTTCGAGGGTCAATGGCGAGGGTTACTTTTTCCTCGTTGATGTGTTTGGGCAATGGAAGCTGTACGATAAAGCCATCGATTTCAAGATTTTCATTTAGATCCTTGACAATTTCCAAAAGCTCTTCTTCGGTAGTGGAAGCCTCTTTCCTGATAAGGGTTGACGTGAACCCTACCTTCTCACAGGATCTGACTTTATTTCTGACATAGACCTGGCTTGCAGGATCCTCGCCTACTAAAACCGCAGCTAGATGTGGTGCTCTTTTTCCTGTGGCCACCAGTTCTTTTACTTCTTCTGCGATCTCTTCTATAATCTGTTGGGAGAGTAATTTTCCGTCTAAAATCTGCATAGTTTTTTCTTTTGATTTTTAGAAAGTGTAAAGGTAATAAAATTGGCTGGGGAATGGTAGAATGGGCGGCATGGCAATCCAAAGAATAGCTTCAAGTCTTTGAATTGCGGGCTTGTGATCGCTTCGCTTGTGATCGGACTTCGTCCTTGTGATCGACCTACAAAGCGATCACCTTTTATAGGTTGAGTTTTTCTTGCGATTGCCTTGGAATGGGCGCATGGAGAAATAGAGGGATTAGCGGAATAGATTATTATAGAAAGATATTAATTTCTTTTCTTCTTCTTCCCAGATATATATTTTACTGGCTCTTTTGCAATTGGATTGGAGTGTGGTGTAAAGGTCTTGGTTGGTCAATAGTTCGTTGATGGATTGGGAGATCAGCTGTGGATCCAGGTGGTCGAGCAAGATGGAGGTCTCAAAAGCTTTGTTTAATTTTTGATATTCGGGAAAGTTCATATTTATGGCAGGTACCAGCGCCTGAATATAATCAAATGCTTTATTGGCTAAGGAGTAATAATAACTGAGTCCTTTATTTTGGAGCAGATTCAGACCTATAGTCGCCATTGGAGTAATGGTTTTAAGTTGATCTGGCCTAAGGTATCCTTTGAAGATGACTCTATCCTGCAAGCTGAGTTTGGTTACTAAATCTCTTAATTTTTGAGAAAAATCGCCTTCTCCAACCAGCAAAAGTACTGCGCCATCTACGGTTTGCATGGCCATAATCGTTTCCTCCAGGCCTCTCCCAGCATTTAGCGCTCCCTGGTAGAGGATTACT
>JBLHJZ010000523.1:0-4078 GCA_047619515.1 Saprospiraceae bacterium
TAAGCAAAAAGGAATCGGCACCATTATTCACCAAGTTGCTAGCCCCCGCAGCATCCCATTCAATAATCGTCGCCCAGTCATTGGCTCCGGAATGAAATCCCATTTCCATAGTACCGGGTAACGTTCCGTTTGGATCCGCTTCGGGACAGTTGACATTGAGATCAAAAATAAAATCGACGGTTCCTTCATCAGGATTTACGCAGGTACCTTTAAGGGCATTACTGGTCACTTGTGCTTGTAAACACAAACCAGAGAAAAAGAGGATCGAGAGTAGATAGATTTTTTTCATGATGAATTTTTTTATTGTTTGTAATTATTAAATCCGAATTAATTTTAAAGTAGCACTTTTATGATTGGTTCTTAATTGAACAAAATACCAAGTAAAATCATACTTTTTATTTGTTTCCCATTTTATCGAATGTGTCCCGGAAGCATACCATTTCCTAACACTGGAATCGATCTTTCGACCTAGTATATCGTAAAAATCAATGTCAACATATCCTGCTTCGGGAAGCTGAAATTGAATTTGAGTATTATTTTTAAAAGGGTTGGGAAAAGCAGATAGTTGAATGGTCTCCTTCGGTTCTATAGGTCTTGGTGCATCTTTGATCGAGCCATTTTCTAAAATGTAAATCATTTGATTGGAAGAGATATTGGTAAAAAAATGTTGGGCTCCGCCAGGCCAAGTGACCACAAGGCTATCAACCGTTTCAATTTCTCCCAGGCCAAAATGAGCAATAGAAGTATGCTGAGAAGCATGGGAACCATAACCGCCATTATAATCATGAATCCATGATTGGTCGCCAACAACTATTTTTATAGTAGCTCCAAAAGCATCGCGATTACTCGTAATCCCCTGTAGTTTTACTTTCAGATAGTGATTATCATTATCCAGATCATTTCTATAAAGCGCTACCTTTTGGATAGGGTCCGAGGTCGTTTGTTTATTGACATGGATCACGAGCATATCCAGATCGCCATCATTATCATAATCAGCATAAGCAAATCCACGACCTCTTCCCGGGTTATCAAGATCGGAATCCAGGGCACTTTCATAAAAACCAAACCCGTTTCCATCTGGATTGCCATCATTGATAAAAAGCCGATTGCGATTTTCTTTACTGTTGTTAATAAATGCTGCAGCAGGTACATAGCCATTACAAACAAAGAGATCTAAGTCCGCATCATTATCCACGTCGATAAAAGCTGTTCCCCAACCCACTGCCAGTAAAGAATCCATATAGGTATCTTCCACTCCTGTTGCTGTAGATTGATCTGAAAAAGTTGCATCACCTTGATTTTCCAATAGCACATTTCTTCCCAGATTAGTAATGTAGTAATCCAGGTCTAAATCCTTGTCATAATCCCCAATTGCAATTCCCATCCCATAGACCCCAATGTCCATTCCTGTTTGTTGGCCAACATCTGAAAAAGGGGTATTGCCATTATCATTTTGATACAAAGCATTAGGCTTGATCCATTCTCCAAAATCATTTGCCACTAACAAATCCTGATCAGCATCTCCGTCATAATCAGTAAAAGTAGTTGCCAGGGTGCAACCTCCATTTTTCACTTCGTACTCCGCTCCCATTTCTGAAAAGGTCCAGTCGCCATTATTGACAAATAGAAAGTTATCCAAACATTCATGACCGAAACCTACCACTACTCCATCGCTATTATAGATATTGTGAATGTCATCAACATAAGTAGCGATATAAATATCCAGATAGCCATCCATATTGACATCTCCGCAGGCAGCAGCAAAACTTTGGCCTTTGAATTCAGACAAACCCGCAGATTCCGAAATCTCTGAGAAAGTCCCGTCTCCATTATTTTTAAACAATAAAGGATGAAAACCAATATGTCCAAGGACAATTACATCTCTCCAACTATCATTGTCCAAGTCAGCAGTGATTACTCCCGAAGTGATGTGCCCGTTTGTAGCTTCGAGTCCTGCATTTGTTCCGATTTCTGTAAATACACCCTTGCCATTATTATTATATAAAACATCCTGGTTGATCCCTCCGGCAATCCAAAGGTCTTCATCTCCGTCATTATCATAATCGAAAAAAGCCGCACCTCCTCCCATGTAATTGACACTGAAATAAAAGTGGTCGATACCGGCAGCTGCAGTCACTTCTGTACAGGGAATTTGTGCATAGAGGTTAGGTATCAACAAGCAATAGAGTGAAATTCCCAATATAAGTTTACTAAACTTTCGAAGTTTAGTAAACTTGGCTGTCAATTTACCAGGTATCATTTTGCACAATATTTGAACTTAACTGAACTTCCGTTTCAGGGATAAAGAAAACCAATTTGAATTGAGCTTCTGACCAGGGATACCCACCAATTGGCTGCTCCAGTCTTTTCAAATTATGAAAATTGTCGCCTTCCATAGATAGCTCTAAACTACGATCTATCAATATTTTATAGAGCAAGTCTTCTTTGTCTGTATAAGTGGTGTCATCAATCCCGGCTCGTTGGCGAAGTCGATTCAAATCTTCCAATCCACCATCAAGGTCGCCATTATTCGTTCTGGATTCTGCGCGAATCAAATACATCTCCGGGAGACGAATAAAGGGAATATTCATATCTCGATTATCATACTTATGGCAAGCTCTGGCAGAAACAAAATCTTCATGTAAAATTGTCAGTCTGAGATCATTGGCATTTTCATTGATGATTTCCCAATAGGAATCCGAAACAGATAATTGAACATTAGCATTATTCAGACTAAAAATATCAAAAAGATTAGTTGCTGCCCGATCTGTGGGAATCCCTATAAAAGTAAAAATATTTTCAGAAGAAATATTAGTACTAAAGGCAGCTGCGACCTCACCATCGATTAGAGAAAAACCTCCATTTTCTATGACCATATTCGCGTAACTCTCCGCATTTTGATAATCTCTATATTCAAAATAAACTCTGGCCAATAATGCGCGGACAGCCCATATATCGGCTCTTCCATTATTACCCACAACATCCGCCATTAAATTTTCAGCTTCTTTCAAATCTGCGATTACCTGCACTTTTATATCATCAATACTTGCTCTGGCTGGCATATCTCCGGGTTCAAAGGGCTGGACTAAGATAGGTACAGATAAACCATTTTGAGGTTGGGCATAAAATCGGTTGAGTGTAAAATGAATCAATCCTCTCAAATACATAGCTTCACCCATTAATCGAATTTTATTTTTCTCTATTTGCTGGTTCGTAGATTCAATATCGGGAAGCGCTTCGACAACCCGGTTGGCAATGTTAAGACTGGAATAAGACATTTGCCAAAAGTAATTAGAGATATTAAATAAATCCAGCCAGGTAGTATGTTGTAAGGCTTGTGTATAATTGGTATTGCTAATAGGGTTTACTGGTTTGACATTCCCGGCGAGGCACTCCGCGAAGACGATTTGCCGTTCTACCCAGTCCGAGTGAAGGGTGCTGTATACTCCATTGATTCCAGCATCGATACCTTGGATATTGTCAAAAGCAACGGCACTGGAAAGACTGGTTTCAGGCTCCAGATCCAGGAAGTCGTCACAGGCGGTGAAGCTGATTAAAATTGAGGCTAGAATAATGGATTTTATGGTTAGATATTTCATTTATTTTCTTTTTAGATTTTTTCAATTGGGTAAATAACCCCTCTAAATTATCGGGACATGATTTGCCCGTTACTAGAAGGATACATTGACCCCAAAGGAAATGCTTTGCGCTTGTGGGGAAGGCAGCCATGATTTCCCTTGTCCGACATTACCCGCTCCGTCCCGATTATACTCGGGATCCCAACCCGGATACTTTGTAAATGTAGCCAGATTCGTTCCTTTTGCATAGACTCTAAAACTGCCCAATCCCCATTTTTTCAATATAGCTTTTGGTAAATTATAAGCAATAGTTACATCTTTCAGGCGGGCATAATCAGCATCATACAGCACCCGGCTACTGGTATACCCTCTGTTTTGCGATGCCCATGTTAATCGCTGCATATCGGTTTGGTCGCCAGCCTGTTGCCATCGGTCAGTAGCACTTGACCACATATTCCAGTCGTATCCGAAACCAGTAAATTGAAACCGCTGCTCTTCAT
>JBLHJZ010000524.1:0-4058 GCA_047619515.1 Saprospiraceae bacterium
TGGGAGGAACTTTCTCCCAGAGGCCAGGAGCTTTTAATGGCGATGAAAAGGATTATTTTTGAATAATTGTTTTTGAAAGCGAGAAATAATATCTATGTTTTCTACGTGTCCGTATGGATGTGAATAAAACTATGTATCTATGTGGTAAAAATACGATAGAGCGAAAAAAACAAATATTCAGTCAAGCCCAACGAATCATAGTTTAATCCACTCTTATTCCTAAATATCAAAAGACCCTATCCTGAAAAGGTTTATTATTGCACTGACTTTTGACCTTTGACCTTTGACTTTTGACTTTTGACCTTTGACCTTTTTTATGACTCGACTCAAAAAAATCTTCACCTTCCTTTTTATAAAGCATCCACGAAAAACGCTGTTGGTGAGTCTGTTGCTATTGGTCGCCTATTGGTTTTGCCTGCCTACTCCGCTTTACGATGATCCGACCAGTATGGTGCTCGAAGACAAAGACGGCAACCTCCTCGGTGCCCGGATTGCAGCGGACGGTCAATGGCGTTTCCCTCAGAATGACACAGTTCCGGAAAAGTTTGCAAAAGCAATTATCGAATTTGAAGATCGTAGATTTTATAGCCATCCCGGAGTGGATCCTATTGGAATCGGTCGGGCTATAAAGCAAAATATTGCTAACAAAAAAATAGTCAGCGGAGGTAGTACGATAAGTATGCAGGTAATCCGGATGGCTCGAAAGGGAAAGTCAAGAGATCTATTCCAGAAAGTAATCGAACTTATCATGGCTACCCGCCTGGAATTAAAATATTCTAAAGATGAGATTCTATCTTTCTACGCATCCAACGCACCCTTTGGCGGAAATGTAGTCGGCCTCGATGCGGCCTCCTGGAGGTATTATGGTAAAAACCCAAAGTATTTGTCCTGGAGCGAAGCGGCTACTTTAGCGGTACTTCCCAATAGCCCTGGATTGATTTATCCGGGCAGAAACAGGCAGGCACTTTTTGAAAAAAGAAATCGTCTATTGGATCGCTTGTTTGAAAATGGAGATATGGATCAAACGACCTGTGAGCTCGCCAAGGAAGAAACATTGCCGGAAAAACCACTACGCCTCCCCCGGCTTGCGCCCCACCTGATGGATCGTGCTTATCTCGAACATTTTCGGGGGAAAGACAATAAGAGAACCAGAATGACTTCGACGATCGACAGAGACCTGCAAGCCAGTGTCACTCGTATTTTAAACCATCACAAAAACCATTTAAAAGAAAACCACATCTATAATATGGCCGCCATTGTGGTGGAGGTAGAAACGGGTAATATCATCGCATACGCAGGGAATGTGGCATCAGGAAAAGCACATCACGAGCAGGTAGATGTCATAAAGGCGCCCAGGAGTACCGGAAGCATCCTCAAACCTTTCTTATATGCCATGATGCTCAACGAAGGAAAGATTTTACCAAATAGTCTCATCTCTGATGTACCGACCCGAATGCGGGGTTATAATCCAAAAAACTTTTACGAGACTTATGATGGGGTCGTATCTGCCAAAAAGGCGATCTCCCGTTCCCTCAATGTTCCATTGGTGCTAATGCTATCTGATTATGGCCTGGAGAAGTTTCATTTCGGTTTGCAAAAACTTGGATTTTCTACGATCAATAAATCTCCGGAGCACTATGGGCTTACACTGGTACTCGGCGGTGCAGAAGCCAAGTTGGAGGATATTACCAATGCCTATACCGGTATGGCAAGGACATTGAATCATTTCTATGGCTATAATGGAAAATATAGCTTCCTGGATTTTAGACCCTTAAACTATGAATTGAATAAACCATCGGTAAAAATCCGTAAAGAGCAATTAAGTCTTGAACCAAACGTGTTGTCTGCGGCTTCGATTTATCAAACTTTCGAAGCAATGACAGCAGTAGAACGACCAAATTCAGAAGGAGACTGGCAGCAGTTTCGTTCCAGTACCCGAATTGCCTGGAAGACAGGTACCAGCTATGGATTCAGGGATGCCTGGGCTGTCGGTGTTACCCCCAAATATGCAGTTGGTGTATGGGTTGGCAATGCTGACGGAGAAGGCCGTCCGGGGTTGGTTGGTGTATTGGCAGCAGCCCCGATACTATTTGATGTATTTGATCAGCTTGATAACCCAGGATGGTTCAGCCAACCTGTGGATGAAATGATAAGAATACCGGTCTGTAAACAAAGTGGCTATCGTCCTCTCCCTCATTGCGAAACAGATACGGCCTGGATTTATAAAAATGGTGTGCTGGCAAGTGCTTGTGAATTTCATCAAATTATTCACCTCGATCAAAGCAAAAAATGGCGGGTCAACAGTGAATGCGAAATACCTACATCAATGGTACATGAAGCCTGGCTTGTATTACCTCCATTGGAAGAGTATTATTTTAAATCTAAAAATCCTAACTATAAAATACTGCCTCCATTCAGAGCCGATTGTGATGCACTGAATACCCAATCAGCTTCTCCTATGCAAATGATTTATCCAAAGCATAGGGCAAGAATTTATGTCCCGGTGGATCTCGACGGAAAGCTAAGCAGAACGGTTTTTAAAATTGCCCATCGTACACCGGAGACGATTGTGTTTTGGCATCTTGACAATGAATACCTCGGGAGTACCCAACATTTTCATCATATGGAGCTTCAACCTTCTTCAGGTAAACATCTACTCACTCTGGTAGATGAACATGGCAATGCTCTTGAGCGATCATTTGAGATTCTTGAGCAGTAAAATCAATGAGGATTGAGGATTAAGAAATAAGGAATGTGTCTTCCCGAGCCACGTCCTGAGTTTATCGAAGGAGAACGAAGTGAGTTTGTCCTCCTGAGCATTGGCGCTGGCTTGATACAGTGTATCAAATGTGTTAGCCATCGTGAGTCGAAAGAGACAAAAAAAAAATCTCCTACATTCGGAGGCTAATGAATGTAGGAGAACTAAACATACTATGAGAAAACTACACAGTCGCAATATCTTAGTATTTCCTCTAATATAATAGTATCATTTATGTAATGGAGATATATTAGCAATAAGTGGTATGTATTTTCTATTCAATGGTAAATCACACATATAATGTGACAGTTAAAATACGTCCTTAATTTGTAGAAGCTAGGTATATTACTTAAAAGCAAGTTAAAGAAAATCAAATGCTAAAAGAAGAGGTAAGACATGGCAAAAAAAATCCCTACACCTTAGAAGGGAAGAAGGTGTAGGAAAATTAAACATACTATGAGAAAACTAGGCTCAAGGTACTACGGCTTTGGGGTCTAAAAAACATATAATTAGGGAATGGGTATGAAATAAGGGTTAGTGGTAAGTATACTTTAGAAAGCGGTCGTCAATACAACCGCCGAAAAACAGTTACAAACTTTTTTCAGTTAATAGATAAGGGAAAAAAAATTTCCTGCACCTCAGGAGGGATCAAGATGCAGGAAGATTAAACAAACATACTATGAGAAAACTAGGTCAAATATATGCCGGTTTATACTAATATAAAAACCTTATTTATGTAAAGGAAAACAACTATGCACAAGTGGTAATATTTGACAAGGAAGCGGTATTTATACTTTTTGGATAATCTCGACAGGAATAAGAATCTCGACCCTTGTCCCGATAGGCTCAAAAGATATGCTGTCTTTAAGGTCAATTGTTTTAACAAAAACGCCTTTATTCTTTGACTTATTAAGAATTTCAAGCCGTTCTTCAGTGATACTGGTTCCTTTTGACTTATGGTTGATATGATAATCATCGAGTTCCTGAAGCTTCTTTACTGCATCCCGGCCGATACCATTATCCTCAACGATGCAAAGAATCGTATTATCATCATGTAGCTTAAAATCTACCTTGATCAATCCATCTTTCCTTTGTCGAAGCCCGTGTTCTATGGAGTTTTCCACATAAGGCTGAATAATCATCGTAGGAACCCCCATGATATCTTCCTCGATGTCTTCATCAACAGTTATTTGATAGGTCATTTTATCACCGAAACGAAGTTTTTGGCTGATCAAGAGGTAATTCTCTAGAAACTCAATCTCTTTTTCAAGACTAATTATCTCCATATCCGAGTATTCCA
>JBLHJZ010000525.1:0-4050 GCA_047619515.1 Saprospiraceae bacterium
CTGATGTATCGCTTGCTTTCGAATCTGAGAATGGAATTGCCTTAGATCATTTCCAATTATTTCAAAACCGTCCAAATCCATTTAAAGGAGAAACGGTTATTAGCTTCAACTTACCTGAGGATAATGCGGGCACTTTGACAATCTACGATCTTTCCGGTAGAGTAATCAAAGTCGTACAGGAGAATTTCAGCGAAGGGTATAACGAAGTTGGTATTAGCAGTACAGATATGGCAGGACACGGGGTGTTCTACTATCAGTTGGAGGTTGCAAATTATAATGCGACCCGCAGAATGGTGCTGCTAAAATAGGTTGTTTTTTCATGAGATCAATATGTCAAAAAGTCTTTCTCCGGGAAATCGGGGAAAGGCTTTTTTTATTTAGGATTTAGGAATGGAGATTTAGAATTTAGGATTTATTTTGACTCGTTCTTTATTTTGGCTTTGCAGGTTTTTATTATACTGCCGATTATTTTTAATAGTTCATTGCAATCATGAAGCATTGCTTGCGCAATTTTATATTCCATCAATTCACTGTCTCTCAATAGCCGAATCCAATAATGAGACTCATTAGCTTCTTTGTATGAAATTGACAATTTGGATACAAAGTCTTTAAGACTTTGTCCACTTTGAGCTTCTGCTATATTAGCTCCGACAGATGTAGCACTTCTCAGCAGTTGTTTTGATAGCACAAATTCTTTATGCTCTTTCATTATCAATCTGCAAACACCAACAGTTTTTAAAGCAAAAGCATAAGATTTTTGAGTAGTAATGTTTTCTTTCATTTTATGAAATTTTAAAATTTGGAAATATCTTTCACTTATATAGACTCCAAAACCATTAAAATTCCATAAAAAAAAGCAAGCTTTTTTTAAAATCCAAAATCCAAAATCCAAAATCCAAAATCCAAAATCCAAAAGCCAAAATCCTCATTCCTCAATCCTCATTCCTCATTCCTCATTCCTCATTCCTCATTCTCCCCCAATTCAATAATCAAATCATCTTGTTCGACCAGCGTTCGTTCTTTGATATAAATCTTCTTGACGATACCCTTCCGCGGAGAAGTAATCGTAGACTCCATCTTCATCGCTTCAATAATAAAAAGCGGCGTATTGATATCAATATGGTCACCTTCTTTGACCAGAATTTTGGAAAGATTACCCTGGAGCGGTGCTCCGATATCAGTAGGCTTTGACGCTTTTATATGTGTAGGAACCTCAGACGTTACGGATTCATCTTTGATTTCAATGGAACGAGTCTGACCATTCAAACTAAAAAGCACCAAGCGCATACCTAGCTCATTAGGCTCCGTCATGTTGAGGTACTTGATCACGATCGTTTTTCCGGGACCAAGGTCCACCAGGATTTCTTCATTGGGTTTCAGTCCAAAGAAAAAAGGAAGTGTCGGTAAACTCCTGATAGTGCCAAATTCTTCATAGTGTTCAAAATAATCGCTAAAAACTTTAGGATAAAGCTTATAAGAAATAAAATCGAGAAAGCTTACCCTATTCCCAAATGCTGACTGGAACGCATGGAACTCTTTGTCAAAATCAATGGCTTCGAGATGTGCATTGGGACGATCAGTATACGGGGATTCATTATTTAAAATTATCTTTTGAATGTCTTTTGGAAAACCACCTTCAATTTGTCCAAGGTCACCACGCATCAATGCCTTGACACTATCCGGGAAAGCGAGCGTCGATCCCTGTTCAAAAATATCCTCCTTCGTCAGGTTATTCGCCGTCATAAACATCGCCATATCTCCAACCACTTTTGAGGAAGGCGTCACTTTTACGATGCCACCAAAAAGATCATTCACAATCCGGTAGTTTTTCTTGATAGTTTCGAACTGATCTTCCAGACCTAAACCTCTGGCCTGTGGTCGCAGATTAGAATATTGTCCGCCAGGGATTTCATGTTGATAAACTTCCGCACTTCCTGATCTTAGTTCTGATTCGAAAGGGTAATAATATCTCCGTACTGCTTCCCAGTAATTGGAAAACCGGTTGAGAGAATTCAAATCAATCGGGCGTTCCTTTGGCTGCCCTTCCAGCATAGCGACCATGGAATTGAAATTGGGCTGGGAGGTCAATCCGGAGACAGCACTTATCGCCACATCGATTACATCTACGCCATTTTCTATGGCTTTCAGATAAGTAGTGGACTGGATCGAAGAAGTATCATGCGTATGCAGATGCAAGGGCATATCTACCGTTTTCTTTAATTCGGTGATCAATAATTCCGCTGCATAAGGCTTCAGTAATCCCGCCATATCTTTGATTCCGAGCATGTGGGCTCCTTCATCTTCCAGCCTGCGGGCCAGGTCCAGATAGTATTGTAAGTTAAATTTTTTCTCCTTCGGGTTCATAATATCTCCGGTGTAGCAGATACATGCTTCCGCGATTGAATCTGTTCTTTCACGGACCGCCCGGATACTGGTCTTCATCGCTTCAACCCAATTGAGGGAATCAAAAATACGGAAGACATCAATCCCTGTTTCGGCAGCTTTTTCAATAAAAGTTTCGACGAGATTATCAGGATAAGCAGTATAACCGACAGCATTAGAACCCCTCAGTAACATCTGAAGTAATACATTCGGTGCTGCTTCTCTGATAGCAGCTAGTCGTTGCCAGGGGTCTTCCTTTAAAAAGCGAAGAGATACGTCAAAGGTAGCGCCGCCCCAAACTTCCATCGAAAATAAATCAGCGCCATGATGCCGGGCATAACTTTCTGTAATTTTCAACATATCAAATGTCCGCATCCGGGTAGCCAGCAACGATTGATGCGCATCCCGAAAAGTAGTATCGGTATAATGGATCCTTTTCTCTTTTTTCAACCATTCGCAAAACTGCTCCGGGCCCAATTCGCGGAGCAGGTCTTTAGTTCCTTTCGGATAGGGGAGGGATTGATCGAAGTCAGGTACTTCTGCTTTGATAAAAACCTGGCGTTTGTCAATATATTTGACGTCGGGATTTCCATTGACAATTACCTTTGCGAGATAACGCAGCATTTTTGTACCCCGATCCTTCCAGCCATGAGACCTTAACAGTTCTGGGTTTTCTCCAATAAATTTTACCGTTGCTTTCCCTTCCTGAAAGGTTTCATTTTGAAGTAAATTCAATAAAAATCCGATGTTGGTTTTTACACCACGAACCCTGAATTCCCGGAGCGCCCGGTGTAGCCGCTGGGTAGATTCGGATAAAGTCCGCCCCCATGCGGTCACTTTTACCAGAAGACTATCATAGAAAGGAGAAATTTTCGCACCCGGGTAGGCACTTCCCGCATCGAGCCGAATACCAAAACCCGCTGCTGACCGATAGGCAATCAAAGTCCCATAGTCAGGTTTGAAATCCTCCGTCGGATCTTCGGTAGTAATCCTGCATTGTACCGCAAATCCTTTACAGGTAATATCTGATTGTGCACCTATCTCAATCATTGGATGAGAAAGGGGGTAACCCATTGCGATCAATATCTGCGACCGGACAATATCAATGCCGGTGATCTCTTCCGTGATGGTGTGTTCTACCTGTATCCTTGGATTCACTTCGATGAAGTAGATGCTTTCATCTTCGTCGACTAAAAACTCGACCGTTCCGGCATGCGTATAATCTACATGCTTTGTAATCTTGAGCGCATAATCATAAAGCGCTTGTTTGGTCGATGCTTTGAGATTCATGGAGGGTGCTACCTCGACTACTTTTTGGAATCTCCGTTGCACGGAACAATCCCTTTCAAAAAGATGAACAAGATTACCATGTTTGTCACCGAGAATCTGAACCTCAATATGTTTTGGGTTTTCAATAAATTTTTCTAAAAAAACAGTATCATCTCCAAAGGCAGTTAGCGCTTCTCCACGTGCCTCGTGGTATGCTGTAATCAATTTCCCTTCCGAACGGACTACCCGCATACCACGGCCACCGCCACCGGCTACTGCCTTGACCATGACCGGAAAGCCGATACGCCGGGCTTCTGCCATCACTGTTTGCTCATCCACTAAATCCAGCTGGCTACCTTCGATCAGGGGTACCTTAACTTCCCTTGCAATTTTTTTTGC
>JBLHJZ010000526.1:0-4048 GCA_047619515.1 Saprospiraceae bacterium
AAGCTGACGGATAACATCCTTATCCTGAATTAAAGATTTTTGTCCTTGAGCCTGAAATGGCTTTAAAACAACTATTGCAAATAAGGCAATAGCCAATATCCATGGGTTGAACTTCATAATGTAATTAATAGTTAACAGCGCATTTTTTAATACGCTAATTCAAAAAAACAAGAAATGGGAATTACTAATCGGCAACCAGGGGAATTCAAAAAATGATACAGTGTTTTTACCATACATTTTTCAATACGTACCGAAGAATCAGGATAGCTTTGCAAAAGTACTTAATATCTAAACACTAAAATGAAAAAATAAGGGTTTTATTGTGTTTTCTCTTCCACAAATCGTGCCCAGTCACTCAAGGCTTTCTCCCCTTTTTTAGCAAATGCTTTTGTATCCTTTTCGGGAATGTCAAACATCTCTTTCATTTTAGCGGAGAAGACGTTCGCTGCCGCTTCATTAGCCAAGGCGGAAGTTACATTCTCGGCAGCGGATACATCAATTCCAGCATCTTCAAAAACGGATTTTACATTCGTATAGGTTTGATGTGAAGCCCGAAGAATCGAAAACCAGTCTACAGAATCATTTTTAACTTCCGGCTCTTTTCTTTCTTTTACTTCTTCTAGAAAAGCCTTTTCATCTTCGCTCATTACTATTTTTTCCGATTTCTTTTGGCCTTGAAAGTCAGTTTCTCCTTTTGAAAACTGGTCTACTATCTGCTGAAGAATCATTTCTACACTTTCATCCTCCTTTTCAGAAAACTTTCTTTTCGCTCGTTCTTCCCCTCCGGACTGCATTGGATTATCTGTGATCTCCACCGTTTCTGTCTTCTCCATCACATTTCCACCACCACTTTTCAATCCAATATAAGCCAGCAAAAGCATCGCTCCAATAAATAAGGAAATTTCTAAAGGGCCAAATATTTTTTTCTTTTTTTCAATCATGATAATCAGGGGTGAAAGGTGAGCGGTGAGCGGTGAGATCTCTTACCTCTCACTCCTCACCTCTGGTTAGAAGTCCATCTTCAACCTAAGATTCACTCTTCTTGAAGTCAGGAAATTTGGAATAGCATATTGTGTATTATAAATCGTTTTAACCCAGGTATTGGAAGCGACATTAGATACTTTCAGCAAGTTGAAAATCTCGAGACTGAGCCAGGTACTTCTTGAAAAATTTAGCGGGTGTTTAGGCCTGCTTGCCCGACGTTCGGCATCCCAGAGCTGAAAGGAGAAGCCAATATCTACTCTATGGTAAGCCGGAAAACGATAGGTATTTCTATATTCTCTGTTCCTGCCCAATAAACCATAAGGCAGACCTGTACCGACCGTGAAATTCAAATGCATTTTGATATTTTTGTTCATCGGTAAGTGATCCTGGAAGAAAGTCGAAAAAGTCATAAACTGATCCGTTGGCCGCGGGACATTTTTCACCTCCTGGGCTTCCGTATCGCCAATATCTCTTTTCAAATGTTGAATACCGTTTAAGCTTTCCCGGGCTCTTAAAAAAGACAAATTTATCCAGGACTCTTCGCCCGGTACAAACTCTCCATTAAGTCTCAAATCAAACCCGGCCACATAGCCCGTAGCATCATTCTCCCCGGAGTAGCGGATTCGAACATTATCTACATCATAGGAAACCACATCCCATAGATGTTTATAATAGGCTTCAGCGATCAACCTGAATTTCTTGGGACTCCGCTTTCCACCATAAAAATCCCAGGTCAAACCTCCCACGATATGCACTGACTTTTGAGACTGTACATCCTTATTCACTATTCCCAGGGGATTTCTAAGTTCCCTATAAAATGGAGATTGAAAATACAATCCACCGGCCAGTCGAAAAGAAATATCCTCTTCCCAATTTAGTGGCTTGACTAGTAATTGCACTCGAGGCGAGATGATTATTTCTTTATTCAAATCCCAATATTGCGCCCGAACACCCGCTGTGATTTTCATTTCTTTGGTGGTATCCTGGATGGTATAGGTGTCCTGAAAGTAAGCACTGATCCTATTGGAATTTAATTCGTTTCGGGTTTTTAAAATTTGTCTCACCAAAACCTGAGTCGTATCGTAATTCAGCGAGTACCCAGCACTATCGAGTCTTTCCCATTCATTAATCTTATCGACGATCTCTTCGCGTTGATATTTTACGCTCCATTGTAGAAAGTGGCTGTTATTTTTTTCAGGATCATCATTTTCAACCTGTAACTCCAAACCACCTTTGTATTCTAAATTAGTGACATTAGAGGTAAGGTAATTTCTGGCAAATTGCTGCTGAGTTCCTGTACCAAGCACTGCTACCACATCCCCAAAATCATCACTACCCAAACCCGATTCAATTTGCCCGAGCAGGTATCGGCCAATAATATCAAAACGTTCATTTTCATTACTTTGGTAAGTAGAGGCTAAGAACTTCATAAACAAAGGGTTACGATCCCTATCCGGCAAATAAGTCAGGGATACCCCCGTCATAAAAGTAGTAAAGTCATCCACTTCCTGTCCATCGAAAACGGTAAAAAGTTCCAGGGCGAAGTCTATCAGGCCCAAGGCTGTACTTCTGCTAGTCGGGGTAAACTGGTATTCTGAACGGTTATAATTGCCTATCAGGCCCAGCTGCCAGTTTCGGTTGATATCGTAGGTAATATACCCCTGAATATCTGCAAAATTTGGCGAGTATTCCCCCTTTACATCCAACGAACCAAGCAAGTATTTAGTCGCTTTGTACCGGGCACCGAAGAGATAGCGCACTTTCTTATAGGGGTCTTTTTTTGAAGGTTTGAAACTACCTTCCAAATGAGCAGATCCTCCGAGGAAACTAAGTCCTACGGATGCCCGAAGAGAATCAGGCCGTTTGTATTTGATGTCCAATACGGAAGATAATTTGTCGCCATATTTTGCTTCAAATCCCCCAGAGGAAAAAGAAAGATCACGAATCAGGTCAATATTCGGAAAAGTTAGACCTTCCTGTTGGCCACTTCTGACCAGTTGTGGTCGGTAAATTTCAAAATCATTTACATACACCAGGTTTTCATCATAATTCCCGCCACGAACATTATATTGGGCACTCAACTCCCCTCCTGTCCCACTACTGGTACCGAGGGCAATGGAGGGCAATACACTTTCAAAGTTTCCGGAAGTCGACGGCAATAATTTCAAAGCAGTCACATTTTCTTTGATCATTCCCCCTTCCTGGATTCTGCTTTCTGTGACGACTACCTCGATATTGGATTCAGCGCTGGCTAATTGGACATCAATCTTCCGGCGGGCGCCGTTACTCAAAGGATGAACCCTTGTATCTCCTTCTTTATAACCGATTCTGGTAAAAATGATTGTTGCTCTTTCATTAGCAGGAATCTTGAGCACATACTCTCCGTTCAGGTCAGATTCTGTGGCAGTATTGGTGCCTTTAATATAAATAGTAGCAAAATCAATGGGTTCTCCGGTGACGGCATTCGTAATTTTTCCAAAAAGGATAGCTTTATCACCGTTTTGTGCTGAGAGAAATGAAAAACTAAAGATGAAAATGAAAAGAGTAGTAAAAATATGTTTCATGAAATGGGTTTCAAAAATGTGAAAAGTATCATAGCCTGGGTGTTGTTCGGTGTTCGGTGTTCGGCTTCCTCACCCTACTTGAGAGACAACACGACTACTGAAAAACGAACATCATACCATTAAAGTGCGCTCGCCAATTCTTTTCATACGGGAAATCATATCAGAAGGATTCTCTGCTTTGAAAACACTGCTCCCGGCTACCAATACTCTTGCTCCTGCTTTGAGCAGTACTTCGGCGTTTTGAAGGCCGACGCCACCGTCTATTTCAATCAGGGTCTTTAAGTTCCGGGTGGTAATCATCTCGTGGAGTTTTTCCACTTTTGACAAAGTCTGGTAAATAAATTTCTGCCCGCCATAACCAGGGTTTACAGACATCAGGCAGACCAAATCAGTATCTTCCAATACATCTTCGAGTACACTAACCGGTGTATGCGGATTGAGAGCGATGCCTGCTTTGGCACCTGTAGCTTTGATTTGTTGGATTGTACGATGCAGATGAG
>JBLHJZ010000527.1:0-4043 GCA_047619515.1 Saprospiraceae bacterium
GTTTCCTCGATACCTGCATTCTTTTATTCAAACCAGTGAAGTAAACAAAGCCGGGAATAAAACCAAACATACCCACTTCGATCTTTTCTGCTGTTAATTTAGAGATGTAATCGGCTTTAGAAATGGAAGTCTCTTTTTCAACCCTTTCCCAATCTTTGAACCCCTCAAAGCAAACCGGAATTTCCCAGATCTTGGGGCTAACTGATTCCCAGCTTAGCATAGCTAGTGCTGCTAAAATTTTCTTAGGTTTTTTATTTAAGATTAGGGTAATATCATGATCTGTCCCAATCACTTCTTTTACTCCTTTTATCTTTTTTGATAAAATATGTTGGGCTACCGAAGCTGTTTTTACGCTAGTTGATATAGGCCTTAAAGTCAATGCAGCATCTCCAAAGGAATCCACGGTATATTCCTGGTTATTGATCTTAAGCAATTTCAAAACCTTTGGCTTTTATATAATGATAAATATCTTTTGCCCAGGCTTCAGCATTGGGCGTATCGCTGTGGAGGCAAATGGTAGCGAAAGAAAATTCGTAAACTTTGTTTTCTGCTGTTGCTATTTTTCCCTCCAACAAAAAATCCAATTGCGCTTTTACCTGATCCAGTGTATGAAACACTGCGCCTTTAAGATTACGATCAGCCAATAGTGCTTCGCCGGTATATCTTCGATCCATAAATGCCTCCGCCACCGACACTACTCCAGCCTGATCAAGCTTATTTAAAAGTTGTGTATTTGCCAGTGCGTATATTTTCAACGAAGGATCAATTGTTTTTACCACATCAATCAGGCAATCTAATTTATCCTCTTCATAGAAAATATCATTGTATAAGGCGCCATGTGGTTTTACATGATGCAGCGTCCCTCCCTCTTTTTCTACCAATTCCTTGATATAAATAATTTGCGCCAGAAGGGTATTCCTAAGTTCCTTCGTTGGAATATCCATAGACTTGCGTCCAAAGTTTTCTCTGTCAGGGTAAGCAGGATGAGCGCCTATTTTCAGCTTGTGTTTGATAGCATTTCTAATGGTAGTCAATATTTTTTCCGGGCTACCGGCATGTGCGCCACAGCAAATATTGCAAGAGGATATATAAGGCATAAAGGCAATGTCGTTTACCTGATTCAATTCTGCCATATCGCAGTTGAGGTCTATGATTTTGTTTTTAATCACCAGTTCAACTAAATTAAATAGGAGTGCGTGACATATTGCCGGAAACTAGATTCAAGCTATTAGCTATTCGCTATTGACTTTTTGCAATGGCTTCCTTCATTCGCGTTTTAGGACGCGGTAAAGGGAAGCTAAGGGCTAAAAGCTAAAAGCCGAAAACAGGTAACGCGTTCATTAAATATCAATCTGCCACGGCCCCTGAATAGCTAAAGTTAATCCTGGGCCCTGGATATTTACAAAATAAGTCTTTCCTGATGGAGAAAAAACACCTCCGGCAAATTCAGATTTATAACCGATGTTTTCTCCAAAGGGGTATAGTTCTCCATTCGTAGTCACTCCAACTAAAAACGGATGTGGATGATCTTCGCAAATCATTAAATCTCCCCAGGGAGCAACCGTCAAATTATCACAACTTTTTAATAATTTTGAATCATTGGGTTCCAAATATAATTCTAATGAACCTGAGCCGTTTTCTTCTTTTGCAGTGCCTTCATTACCTCCTGGAACATATCTAAAGATTTGACCTGATTCATTCTTCCCGCCATTGGTACAGGCAAAATATAATTCATTATCTCCGAACCAAATTCCTTCTCCCCTGGCAAATATTGCTGCTCCTTGTTGAAAAGAACGATGCCTCAAATCATCTTTTTCTGAATTTATATTTTCCAAATCCATCCATTCAACTGCTATAGGTTTATTGATTGGAAAATCTTTCCCTTTGTTTGGCCAGTTCCGGGTATCACGGCCGGGTTCTCCTTTTATGACCAAGGCCTGAAGAGTCCCACCTTGTTGGAGATCTTCTTTTACAGTAGGAATAAAACGATAAAATAAGCCATCTCCCTGATCTTCTGTGAGGTAAACAATACCTGATCGGGGGTCAACACAAATCGCTTCGTGATTAAATTTCCCCATCGCTTTCAATGGAATGGGATCTGCTAATCCAATTTGATCGGTGGCTGGAACTTCAAAGCAATAGCCGTGTTCTTTTTCTAATCCATCTTCAGCATTACAGACAAATTCTTCGCAAGTTACCCAGGAATTCCAGGGCGTCGGACCTCCGGCACAATTCCGTATGGTACCTATTAAACTTAATGAGGATTGTTCAATTTCTTGTGTGTCTTCGTTAAAAACCAAAGTAGAAGTTCCGCCTACACAGGGTAGTTTCCCATTTCCATAATCATAGAATTTCTCTTTAGGAACATTAGCAAGCATTTCGTTATCCTTGCCAAAAGGACCAAAACCATCTGGCATTAACTCATGGTTCCTGATAATAATCACTTTTCCATCAGCTCCTTTAAAAGTAGCCATTCCATCTGGGGCCCCAGGATGAAGAAGGCCATCGGTCATGAGTTCCCCTTTTGTAGCAATAACTTTATAAGAAAAACCATCAGGTAATTTTAACTTACCTAAAGGGTCATCCAATAAAGGGCCATATTTAGATGCCGACGGAGCCTGTACTGCCGTAGCACATGAATAAAAAGGGCTGGTGATCAGCGCTTGCAAACCGATAAATCCTGTGCTAATGATTCCAGTTTTTTTAAGAAATGTTCTTCTGTTATGCGTTTTCATTTTTATAATTTCAGGTTTACAAAACTTTGCCTATCTGAACTTCTTCAAAAGTAGACCATTTAAAAGATTGAAAGATATGCATTTTCTAATATATTTCGAAACTGTTAAAACTCTTTTCTTGTTGTCGAAATTATCCTTTTCCTTTTTTCCTGTTCTATAAAATCTCCTTTTCTGATATAATCTTTGAATTTGAACCCTAAGCCCCGCTTTTCAGACTTAAGTTCGTTTAAGCCCAGGTCTAAGAATAGGTTTTATTAGATTTTTCATTCTTAAACTTCTGTTAAAGCCAAAAAATAGCTGGTGCTTTCTTCTTTTTGGGTAGTCATAGTTGAAAGTTTGTTAAAACCCTGGATGGATTATATACTAAATAAGAATCGTAAACGGTTTAGTCTCCATCCAGCTCAAAAGTAAAAAACCCGATTTTTAAAATTTAAAACCTTTATGTTATGAAAAAGTCATTATTGTTATTTGCCGTTTGTTTTTTAGCCTTTCAAAGCCTTCAGGCTCAGTTTAAAATGGGTTTCCGTGGTGGATTAAGTACTACGGATGTAGTGCCGGGCGAATTACTTATTACCAATTCAGATGCCGTAAAAGAATTAGGAATTTCAGTAATGGACGCTAATTATGGGGCGCATATTGGAATGTTTATGCAAGGTAAAATAGGAAGATTTTTCATTCAGCCAGAAGTACTTTTCAATACTAGTACCGTAAATTATAAAATACGGGAGTTTACAGGACCCAATACGGTAGAAATAATAAAAACTGAACGTTTTCAAAACCTGGATATACCGGTAATGATGGGATTAAAATATGGCCCGTTACGATTGCAGGGAGGGCCGGTTGCTCATTTTCATTTGAATAGTAAGTCCGATCTTTTTGATCTGGAAGGTTACGATGAAAAATTTGATAATATGAACTGGGGATACCAGGCTGGTATTGGTTTGGACTTATGGAAATTAATCATTGATGTGAAATATGAAGGTAGTTTTCAGAATTTTGGAGACCATATGACTTTCTTCGATCAGGACATTAATTTTGATAAATCTCCGGGAAGATTTATTGCCTCTGTCGGTATCGCCTTTTAAAAATCCAATCAAATAATTGATTTTGTTTCATACTAATCTTTTTTTAAAACTGTTTGCCGGCTTCGGCGGACAGTTTTTTTTTAGGGGTGAAAGGTGAGGGGTGAAAGGTGAGGGGCGAAGAGAACTAACCTCTCTCCTCACCCCTCACTCCTGATATCCTCCTCACTCCTGAAATCTCACCCTTGGGTCTAATACTGCATAAAGTACATCTACCAGGATATTC
>JBLHJZ010000528.1:0-4041 GCA_047619515.1 Saprospiraceae bacterium
GATGCTTTCTTTACTAAAGAACCTATGACATTAAATGTTTCTGTTGAAAAAATTTATTGCGCACAGAAAAAGAAATCTATACTCCTCTTCAGGTTTTCCCCAAGGGAATTTGAAGATGATGTCTGGCAAAAACTGGCGGAAGTAAAACTTCCCATTGCTCTTGTATCCTGCGAACAAACCAAAGTCGAAAAAATCCATAAACTCATAAGCGCTTGTGCTGAATATGGACAATTTAGTGGATCTGTTCTAGTAGCAGAAAAAGGTAAGATTATTTATAAGAAGGGATTTGGAATGGCAAATATGGAATGGGATATTCCGAATAAAACGAATACAAAACACCGATTAGCTTCCATATCCAAACAATTTACAGCAATGTTAATTGTACAACTGCTTGCAGAAGATAAACTCAAATTGGATGAACCAATCATAAGCTATCTACCAGATTACCCTAAAGCAAATGGAAATAAAATAACTATTCATCACTTACTTACCCACACTTCCGGCGTTCCAAATTTCACTTCATTCCCCAACTATAGAGATATGATGCGTGACCCTCATAGCACGATGGAAATTGTAAGTTTGTTTGCTGATTCAACGCTTGAATTTACTCCAGGAGAAAAATTTGCTTACAGCAACTCAGGTTATGTTTTATTAGGCGTCATAATAGAAAAGATTACTGGAAAATCATATGAGCAAGTATTACAAGACAAGATATTTTCGCCGCTTAAAATGAATAATACAGGTTATGATAGCAATGTTACAATCCTAAAAAATAGAGCATCAGGCTATAATAAGAATGCAAATTCTTATGAAAATGCCAACTATATTCACATGTCTACTCCTTATGCTGCAGGAGCTTTGTATTCAACGGTTGAAGACCTTTATCTCTGGGATCAAGCTTTATATACTGAAAAATTGATGGCCAAAAAGTATAGGAATTTATTATTTAAAAAACACACTCCTGCTTGGGGACAACATTATGGTTATGGTTGGGAAATTGGTAAAACACCAATTGGAAACACTAAAGAACAAATACAAACAATTAGTCACGGAGGAACCATAAATGGCTTTAATACCAAAATCACAAGGATACCATCAGACAAGTCATTAATTCTGTTATTGAACAATACTGGTGGAGCTCCTCTTTATGATATGACTACCGCAATAATTGGCATTCTTCATGATAAACCATATACTTCTCCTAAAAGATCTATGGCTTTTTCATTATTAGATGCGATAGAAAAAGACGGCATCACAACAGCACTTTCCTATTATAAAGAAATCAAAGAATCCGGCGATTATCATCTCGATGAAAATGAGATGAATTTATCAGGTTATAAATTATTGCAATCAGGCAGGGCAAAAGAGGCTGCATCCGTTTTCAAACTAAATATTGAAGCGTTCCCAAATTCGTTTAACGTTTATGATAGTTATGGTGAAGCACTTATGGTTCTTGGAGATACGACTCCGGCTATAGAAAATTATAAAAAGTCAATACAATTAAATCCAGATAATAAAAACGGTATTAAAATATTAAAAGGATTAGGAATAAATACATCCGCTCTGATTAAAAAAATTCCTATTGAGCATTTGAAACTATTAGAAGGAGAATATTTAGCCACCAACCAAAACAGGGATTGGAAGATCGAGATTGAGGAGGTGAATGGAGAATTGTTCGGTAATGATGGAGGCTACAGATACAAATTAAACCCAGTAGGAGACGACAAATTTATCAATCCAGATGATGGCGCTTCCTTAGTTTTCGATAGCAAAGACAAGCATGCAATTACCTTTGTTATTTTCGGAAGAGTGACATTTAAAAAGGTAAAATAATTAGGGGAATATCTAACAGGATTTTATCGTAAGTCCTGGGCTTATGTAAAAACAGGTGGTATTCCAAAACCTGAAAACCTCGCAGAGCCTGAAAACCACGCAGGTTTTCGAAACCTGCGTGGTTTGCGAAGAGATTGCTTGTACATTCGTCCTATCACTTAAAGTGATAGGACGAGTTGAACCCGACAATATTATCCGTCCAAAAGACAAAACCCCAAACAAAACTTCCAAACTCCCCTCAATAATGTTATTTTTACCCTACTAATCTGAAAAACCTTCCAACATTTGCTATAATCCAGTAAACGGAATACTTCGTCCATTGCTAAAAAATCCAAATTTATGTCTAAAATTGTTACGCTTAGTGCTTTTCTCTTTTGTTTTTTAAATAGTATAAATGCCCAGGTCATCTGGACAGAGCCCTTCTTTCCGGAAGTCGATGATGATGTGACGGTTTATTATGATGCCGCTGAAGGGAATGGCGCCCTTGCAGGTTTTGCGGGTGATGTATATGCCCATGCAGGGGTCATCACCGACCAGAGCACGGGACCTTCAGATTGGAAACGGGTGGTCAGTGCCTGGGGTACTACAGATCCTAATGTACTGTTGACTGATCTTGGAAATGATCTGTATTCCATCTCTTATAATATCCGGGATTACTATGGTATCCCGATGGGGGAAGAGGTATTGCAGTTGGCTTTTGTGTTTCGGGATGGACCAGGTAATATAGTTGGCCGGAATGCGGATGGTTCTGATATCTATACACCGGTCTATGAGTTGGATGGCTCTATGCAAACCCGGTTCCTGACGCCCATTTCAAATCTCATAGCAGCGATCAGTCAACCCATTGAGGTATTTGGCGTGGCTTCGGCGGATGCGGATTTATATTTATATGATAATGGAAGTTTGGTCGCCCAGACCACCGGGACTTCTATCCAGGAGACTTTGATATCTTCCACTGCCGGCAGTCATCTGATTGAGTTTATTGCCGATGACGGGAGCAGCGCAGATACTTCTGTGTTTTCTTATATTGTGCCTTTGGATCAGCCTGACGAGGATCCGCCAGCAGGTACCCGCGACGGGATCAATTATACCAGTCCGACTTCGGTGACTTTAAGACTCTATGCACCAGACAAGCAACATGTTTTTGTATTGGGTGATTTCAATGACTGGCAATTAGATGAAGATTTTCAAATGAAAAAGAGTTCAACTGACATTTTTTGGTTAGAGCTTGACAACCTGGTAGCGGGTCAGTTTTATACTTTTCAATATCTCGTGGATGGCCTAATTCGGACTGCAGATCCTTATAGCGAATTGGTGCTCCACGACTCGGAAGATCAATATATTCCGGCAGTGACCTTTCCTAACCTACCACCCTACCCTGTCGGCAAGGCTACTCAGGAAGTGACTTTGATCCAGCCGGATGCTCCTGCTTTTAACTGGCAAACTACCGGCTACCAGCGTCCCGAAAAAACAGATTTAGTGATTTATGAATTATTAATGAGAGACTTTCTCCATCGCCATGATTATCAAACCCTTCTGGACACCCTCGACTATCTGGACAGGATGGGTATTACGGCTATCGAACTGATGCCGGTATCCGAATTTGATGGCAATGAAAGCTGGGGTTATAATCCTTCTTACCATATGGCACTGGACAAATATTACGGTACTCCGGAAGCTTTTAAGACTTTGATTGACGAGTGTCACGCGCGTGGGATTGCAGTCATTCTGGATGTAGTGTACAATCAGGTAACTGGAAGAAGCCCTTTGGCAAAATTATACTGGGATGCTTCCAATAATCGCCCTGCCGCTGACAGTCCATACCTCAATGCCGTAGCAACCCATCCTTTTAATGTATTCAACGATGTCAATCATGAGAGCTTAGCTACTAAAGCCTGGGTAGATCGAATACTCGAATATTGGCTGACAGAATACCGGGTCGATGGTTTCCGTTTCGATCTTTCCAAGGGATTTACGCAAACTGACTATGGTAATGACGTCGGAGCCTGGAGTGCTTATGATGCCGGCAGGATTGCCATTTTAAAACAATATGCAGATGTGGTCTGGACGCACACTCCTGATGCTTATGTGATCTTCGAACACTTTGCCAATAATACGGAAGAGACAGAACTTTCTGACTATGGTACTATGCTCTGGGGCAATACGAATCATAATGCTAACGAAGCTACGATGGGATACTCCGGGAAT
>JBLHJZ010000529.1:0-4013 GCA_047619515.1 Saprospiraceae bacterium
GCTATTTAAAAACGGGACTCTATCTCAAACCTTTAATCTAATCTCAAATGCGAGCCTTACTATCCGACGAAGGAGGATCTATCACTTTTTCGACCCCAGGGAGAAAACTATCACTTTGCGACGCAGGAGCAACTATCACTTCCGACCGTAGGAAGGACTATCACTTCCGACCGCAGGGAGGACTATCACTTTTACTAGTCTATGACGAAAAACCACCGCCGAATTCTTAACTTTGCCACATGAAAACACGAACCACAATCGACCGCAGCAAGTCTGCCGCACTTTTTGAAGAAGCAAAACAATATTTCCCAGGAGGCGTCAACTCCCCTGTCCGGGCCTTTAAATCTGTTTCGGGGCCACCCTTGTTTATAAAAGCAGGAAATGGTTGCCGGATTTTTGATGAAGATGACAATAGTTTTATTGACTTCTGCTGCTCTTGGGGGCCATTAATCCTTGGTCATAATAATCACAAGATCAGGGATTTTATCATTGAAACTGTCAAAAATGGAACTTCCTTTGGTACACCGACCAGGCTGGGTAATCAACTGGGTAAATTGATCCTCGACAATAATCGTTTTATTGAAAAGATCCGATTTGTCAGCTCAGGAACCGAAGCAGTGATGTCAGCTATTCGATTGGCGCGCGGAGTGACCGGTCGCAATAAGATCATCAAATTTGAAGGTTGCTATCATGGGCATGTAGATTCTTTGATGGTAAAAGCCGGAAGTGGCCTGGTGACCTTTGGTGAAAGTACTTCGGCGGGTATTCCTGCCTCTTTTATCAATGAAACGATCGTAGTACCTTTGAATCGGCCTGATCTGCTGACAGAAGTGATGAATACCTACGGAAAAGAGATCGCTGCGATTATCATTGAACCGATACCGGCAAATAATGGTCTGCTGATACAAGACCGATCTTTCCTGGAACACCTTCGCAGCGAATGTACCAAACATGGTTCGTTACTCATTTTCGATGAAGTGATCAATGGCTTTAGAATTGGTTTTGAAGGAGCTGCTGGCTATTATAATATTCAGCCGGATATCATTACTTATGGTAAAATCATCGGAGGTGGAATGCCCGTCGGCGCTTATGGCGCCAGTGCGAAAATCATGAGTAATGTCGCTCCTGAAGGTCCGGTATATCAGGCAGGTACTTTAGCTGCTAACCCTGTTGCGATGGCTGCTGGTTATGCTGCTCTCCTCCAACTACTGGAAGAAGGTTTTTACGAAAGTCTGGAAAAGAAAACAAAAGGGTTTGTTCAACAAATCCAGGACCATGCAGATTCAAAAGGTTACCAATTGAGTATTCCAAATATTGGTTCTATCTTCTGGATTGCTTTTACAAAGGATCGGATAAAATCTGCCGATGAGATCAAATCTGGAAATATGGAAAAATTCAAAATTTTGCATCATGAGTTATTGCAACGTGGGGTTTACCTCGGACCTTCGGGATATGAGGTGGGTTTTGTTTCTGCGGCGCATACCGTGGAGGATTTGGCAGAAGCTGCGAGTATTATTTGCGAATCGCTTGATAGGGTGGATTGGTAGATTAGTTAATTGGTGGGCTTTGATTTCATATTCGTTTTTTAAAATATTGACTTGTCTACTTGTTTATCAGAATCATTAATAATATTTTACCAATTAACTAAATCATCCATGGAATCCCGAAGCTTTGAAGATCTCGAAATTTATAAAAAAGCAAGAGTCCTGCGAAATGATATTTTTAAACTGACAAGTAGTTTTCCTGCGGAGGAAAAATATAGATTAACAGATCAGATCATAAGAAGTACCAGAAAATGCCCGGCAAATATTGCAGAAGGTCATGGCAGATACCATTTTTAGGAAAATATTCAATTTTGCCGGATAGCTAGGGGTTCACTTACAGAAACGATTGATCATTTAAATTGCGCCTTAGACTGTAATTATATAAATTCAATAAGGCATAAAGCATTAAAAAATGATGTCGAGACACTTATAAAAATGTTGAATGGCTACATAAAGTATTTAAATAATCAAAAACTAAAGTGAAAGTGAATTTATAACTGGTTATTTGGTGGATTGGCTAATTCGTGCACTTGTTAATACTGTAGTTTGTAATTCAAGAGTTCATCATCAAAATTGATTCTTGATTTTATTATCTAGGTATCTATTGTCAAGAGAAAGTCCAAGTTTCATTAATTTTATTCAACCAATCCACCAATCAACTAATCCACCAATTAACTAATCCACCAATCATCCTGAACACTTGAAAAAATACCTATCTCTCCGCCTTCTCTCCCTACTCGTCATCGCCTACATGCTGATGGCCTTTTCGTGGTGGTCGGTATTGCTCTATACCAAGAACAAAGATGCTTTTGTCGCCAAGGCAGAATATATGAAAATACTAATGGTAGCAGAAGGTTCGATCAATAATGAGGTCGATTTTTTGCAAGCAGCAGCCTATCAGGATCTGGCAAAAAAATACAAGCGGCAGGAATGGATGATACTCGGAGAGGCGATCGTTTTTATCATTAGTCTTATTATCGGTGTCTGGCTGATCAACAGGGGTTATAATAAAGAAATTGTCGCTGCCAATCAACAGCGCAACTTTCTCTTGTCTATTACCCATGAGCTGAAATCACCGCTTTCTTCTATCCGTTTGATATTAGAGACCTTTCAAAAACGGGAGTTAAATACCGCACAAAAAGAGAAATTTACCAGGAGTGCTTTACAGGAAACCGATCGACTGACTACCCTGGTCAATGACTTACTTCTGGCCGCTAAGATCGAAACTACGTACCAACCTTCAAAGGAACCCATCCCTTTGACCGAATCGCTGGAGGATATCGTTTCCAAACTAAAAATGAAATATCCGGAGGCAGGGTTTATGGTGAAAAGTGAGCCGCAGGATATTTTTATAGAAGGAGATCGGCTTGGGATTACTTCGACTTTGATCAATCTATTGGAAAACGCACTGAAGTATTCTCCAAAACCTGCCATTATTGAAGCGATTGTCAAGGCCAATGATCAAAATATAATCATCGAAATAGCTGATCAGGGCCACGGTATTCGGGATAAGGAGAAGAAAAAAGTTTTTGAAAAATTTTATAGAATAGGTTCTGAAGATACCCGGGAAACAAAAGGTACCGGTTTGGGTTTATTTATAGTAAATGAAATCATCAAAGCGCATCGGGGAAAAATTGTAATTTTGGATAACAAACCGAAAGGTACCAGATTTAGAATTATCTTACCGGCAGAGAGTCGGTTTCAGGAGGAGATTGACATATAGCAGGAGTGAGGGGTGAGTAGGGGTGAGGGGTAAAAAGTGAGGGGTGAGGGGGTCAGATTGACCTTTGACTACCGACCTTTGACCTTTTGATAAATAAAATAAATGCTTAGAAATATGCGAATTCTATTAGTCGAAGATGAAGAAAATATCAGAGATGTTGTCAAGCTCAATCTGGAAATGGAAGACTACGAGGTCATCACGACCGGTAATGGCCGAAAGGCGATCCAATATTTCCACGAGCAGCATTTTGACCTGTTGGTACTGGATGTGATGTTGCCGGAAATTGACGGATTTCAGATCTGTGAGCAGGTACGATTGACCAACCTGGATGTACCTATTATTTTCCTGACTGCTAAAGATACGCCGCCTGATCGGATCATGGGTTTAAAAAAAGGTGCGGATGATTATTTGACCAAACCTTTTAATCTGGAAGAATTATTATTGCGGGTGAATAACCTCATCAAGCGAAGCGTCAAATCTCCCGGGAACACACCAGAGATTTACAATTTTGGTGTAAACCAGATTAATTTCAAAACCTACCAGGCTCGTGGCTCACAAGGGAGTTTCAACCTGACCAAAAAGGAAGCGATGCTGCTCAAGCTGTTGATCGACCGCAAAAACGAGGTGGTCTCCCGTCCTCAAATCCTACAGTCCGTCTGGGGTTATGATGTCTACCCTTCTACCCGGACTATTGATAATTTTATTCTTTCTTTTCGGAAATATTTTGAAGTGGATCCGCGGAATCC
>JBLHJZ010000530.1:0-3998 GCA_047619515.1 Saprospiraceae bacterium
CTTTCACCAAAGGTGAACTATCACTTCCCGAAAGGCGCAGCCGATTCGGGACTATCGCTTCAAGACCGCAGGTCGAGAGTAGCAGCACATGCACAAAGCGGAAAGGATTTTATAAACAAACTGGAAATTGCTCAAAAAGAGCTAAATGAAACAGCCTACTGGCTACAATTACTACTAGCAACTAATCTCATTTCAAAAGATCAATACCATCCCATTTACAACCTAAATCACGAAGTAAAAAGAATGACCAGAAGTTCCATCCTCACCAAAAAGAAAAACCTGGGTCTCCTCTAAAATAAAAGCTAAAAAGCCCAAATTCCAGAACAATCCCAAACCTGAAACCCACTATTGCCGCAGGCAATCTATCCCTTCCTGACGAAGCGCAGCCAAGTCAGGACTATCCCTTTCACCAAAGGTGAACGATCCCTTTCCGAAAGGCGCAGCCGATTCGGGACTATCACTTCGAGACCGCAGGTCGAGACAATCACTTCAATCGTCCTTCCGCCACACAAGTCAATCCAAAAAACGTATTCAACTTCCGGAAATTCATCTCAAAAGAATTATACTTTTTCAAAATAAAATTAATAGGCCCTGGGAGCGGTTTCATATCGGAGGAATCGGGATTAGTCATATTTTCCTCATTCTTTTTCAGCCGACGAACCAGCCAAACCAATGGAAAGATAGAACCGTAAATGTAATATTGCTGATCAATTTTGCATTTAGTACCCGTCAATAATTTTTTGACCATAGGGATGGTGTATCGTCGGTAATGTCCAAGATATACATCATGACTCGACCACACACTCATAAAAGCGGGTACGGTGATAAAGAAGTGCGCATTCTCACCAAGCCGGGTTTTGATATCTTCCAGGATAGCATAATCATCTTCTATGTGTTCGAGGACGTCCATCATGACGACAATACTATCGTTGATACCATGGGGAATGTATCTGAGTTTTTTGACTGGCTCATTTTTCGTAGCTGCCATCTCCTCTTCCGAATACCCGATATCTATCAAAAGCACATCCTCGATATGTTCAGGAAAGGCTTCAAATAATTCATAGGCAAAGAAACCGGAACCCGATCCGAAATCAATTACGGTAATCTTTTTGCCTTGATCTTTCACCAGCTGTTTGAAGTATTTGAAAAGCGGTACTTTCTTGGATTGATAGTACCAGTTAGTAGAAGGGTCTACGCCGCTTTCGAGTTCTTTTAAATCCATAGTTGTATAATTAGGATTGGAAATTTAGGACTTAGGATTTAGAATTAAACGGAGCCATTAATCCTCAATCCACAATCCTAATTCCTCAATTTATTTTATTTATTATTATTATTATCTTTCGCCTTAGCTCTCTGCTTTTCTATTTGTTCTTTCAATTGTCTGTCAAAATTTACCGCCAATTTATACGCAGGATCAACTCTCAATGATTGAGCTAGCAAATTTAAAGCTTCACTTCCTTGTTGTGCGTAATAAGCTTTTTTCGATCTGAGATACAATTCTATGGCTTGCTTGCCTTGATCCTGAGCTATTTGAATCCCGATATCATAGATTTGAACTGCTCTGCCACCGACCTCGTCATACTTTTCAGCGGCGGCTAATGCTTTATCGAATTTTTGTTCCTGGGCATAAATGGAGGTAAGGTAAAAATAAGACCCATTATACTTATAGTTTACCACAGTGATTTTCTCCAGTGCTTGCTTAGCTTCTTCGTTATTACCAATATTTATATAGTAAATAGCCAGCGCAAATAAACCATTAACATGGGTATCAGAAAGCTTAAGGAATCCATCTATAGCTATTTTTGCTTCCGGTAATTTTCTTAAATTTAATCTTGCATTGGCCAAACCCAACCAGGAAGCTTCATCTTTCGGATCTTGTTGAGTCGCTTCCAGAAATTTAAGCTCCGCAGTAGCAAAATCTTTAGTCTTTTCAGCTTCTGAAGCTTCGAATGCCGGTAGGATAGCTGGTCTTTTTGAAATAGCACCTAGAACGGTATTATCTGCTTTTTCTGTATAAATAACTTCGGCAGGCGGCCAGGCATCATTTTTCAACAAATCCTTATTCACAAACCTGGAAATAAACATAAAGTAATCCCCGGATGTCTTGTTCCGGTCATTATATCGAGTGTAATGAACGTTGACATTTGGCGCAAGGCGTTTCATATACTGACTCGCAGGGTAATAGCAATTGGTATGTATACTTACGGTTTCTCCATTTTTTATTCGTTCATCATTTTCTATCAGATACTCACACATGTTTTTAACAGAACTCATCCAGTAATCCGTCTCGTATTTTGCATAAGCACTATCTACTCCTCCGGCGAGTTCGTTGAAATAGGTATATTGATAAGGATGATTTTTGACCATCCAGTAGGTTGGTAAAAGCATTAGGATCACAAGCACTCCTGACATTACCCAGCGCATTTTTGGTAATTCAATTAATTGACCCCATGCCCATGCAGTCAGAACGGCTAGTACCGGGTAGATGAATAAGAAGTGTCGCATGCCATCGTACAGAGAAGATTCTTTATATACAGCATAAGCCACCGGGAATACCGCTGTGAAAGCAATAAAAAGTAGTGGAAAGGGATTAATTTTTTTGATTTTATAAAAATAAAAACCCACAAAAGCCGGTAATCCGATAAGTATAAAAATGGGTGATGCGATCGCTATATATTTTGGAATATAATACCAGGGCAATTCATCAGACCAAAGATGTTTTCCTTCAAAGAGCATTCGGATACTGGTAGAAAAATTAGACATCTCACTCAATGCTTTTAGCGGATGACTAAATGGCGCTTCAAGGGCATACGGCCAATATAGCATTCCTCCAAAATAGGAGAAGATCACCACCAGTAGTCCGATAATGACGATTTTTCCCGTTTGTCTGAAATTCGAAAGGGTAGACCTCAATGCTGGTCGAATCAAATAACTCATCCCTGTGAATAATCCAAAATAGGCAATCAGTAAAATACCTCCCACCCGTACATTGATAGCGGCGGCAATTCCGATGATGAGCATGACAACTGTTTTACTCCCAGGCTTGGGGAGTTGCTTTAAAAATCTGGTCAGATGCAATAAAGTAAAAACATAAGCTGCAGCAAACGGAATATCCTTGGGATTGTTCATACTGTGTCCGAAAATACGGGGAGATAGCGCCATAAATAGCAAGGCAAAAAATGCTATTCGCCAACTATCGCTTACTTCTCTCGCCAGAAGCCCGGTAAATAAGATCATTAGAAAACCCACAAAAGCATTTAGCAAATGCCGCATATCGTATTCATCGAATCCTCCGATATGCTCGTTTAGCCAGGCGGTAGCATAATCAAAAAGGCCACCATAATAATACAGATTTTCAAAATTCAGCGCATTCTCCCCCTCTTTATTTTTATAGGTTCCATCCGTTTCGAAATGTTTGAGGATAAGTTCTCCATATTCTTTTTGGACATGTTCATCTCCCGTGACCCCAAAATCAAAACTCAGATAAGGCATAGCAAAAAGCAAGGTAACCGTAGTAACAATGAATAGCAACCGATACCAGCTGGGTTCTCCGCTTGTGGGGATTCCCTTTTTTAAATCCTTAATCGGTTGGGCGACAAACCAGTTCCAGTTTTGTCGCAGGGAAATACCGATCGTTGCAAAGAGCATTTTTATACTGTCAGAAAACAAAGAAATCTTTGAATCATCCTGATGTGTCCATTTGACTGGCATCGGCTTGATAGCTACTCCCTCAAACTTTGACTGATTAAGCAATTCGATATCATGTGCCCAGCCTTTGGTTTTTAATGATCCAAAAAGTTTTTTAGCAATATCCTTTGGGTATAATTTGAAACCGCATTGGGTATCAGTAAGATTGAGATTGGTAAAAAGCTGAATTATAAAATTAAAGATCAAACCTGCGATCCTTCTTATTGGCAGACCTTTGACCTTAGAGCTTTCATGTTCTCTGGAGCCGATCAGTATTTCATTTTCCTGGAAAGTATTTCCGGGGAGCATTT
>JBLHJZ010000531.1:0-3994 GCA_047619515.1 Saprospiraceae bacterium
CTGGATCACTGGCTGACTTTAGCTCTATTGCAATCGATTGATCAAAATGGGCAATGGCTTTATTATCTCCAACAGATGCATAAAAATTGCCGAGCTTAAAATGTGCCTCAGCTACTTGAGGATGGTTTTCGCCCAATTCATAAGCTAATATTTCGAGGGCGCTTTGGTAATTTTTCAAGGCCTGTTCCTGTTTCCCTAATTGTGCATAAGCAGTCCCGATATAAGAATCGAGCATCCCACTAAATTGAATACTTGAATGCGGTAATTCTTTGGCCTCAAGAAAATAATCCAAGGCGGTTTCAGGATTGCCTTGTCGGAGTTCTATGACTCCGGATTGCAGGGAATTATCAGCGATGAACTCATAGCGCAACAGATTCCTAATCTCCTTTGACATCTCGTTAAAACCACGGGCGCTTTCCAGGTCGTACAATTGGAGATAAACATAACTCAACTGATAATAGGCCTGTGCTTTTAGAAAATTTCTCGGGTTTTCATTGAGTACGCCATTAATAAGATTAATGGCAGCGTCAAACTCATTTGCATGAGCCAGGGAATCTGCTTTCACTAGTTTGTGATATTCCTGAGCAATAGTACTAACAGAAAAACTGACAATAAAAAACAGGGTTTGTAAAAAGTGTTTTCTCATATGTATGATTATACTAGTCCTTAGTCAAGATCAAATTGCCGACTGTATTGGGCCTCCCTTGAGTCTGCACGAAATCCTGGTAAAAGGAAAATCGTCAATAGTTTTCAGCTTTCTTAGTAAATTTCTTGTTCCTAAATTAGGCTCTTGTCCCCCTCTCTATTTTCAAAAATTGACAAATATAATGAAATATTATTTTTTTTGTTTGAAATCAACGACTTCTTCTCATTGCAATCGCAAGAATGGCTTAACCTATCAGAGGTGATCGCTTCGCTTGTGATGTAGTGATCGACCTACGGTCTTGTGACGTCGCTTCGGAGCGATTCCACAAGACCGTAGGTCGATCACATAGGCGTAGCTCAATCACAAGACCGTAGGTCGATCACTTGGACGTAGCCCTATCACAAGATCGTAGGTCGATCACTTGGACGTAGCCCTATCACATGTAAAACGGTCACTAGCCTGAGGTTCAAAGAGTTGAAGCCATTCTTGCAATTGCCATGGGCTTCTTCTTTTTAAACAAAACCGCTCAATACTCACGTCTAACTAATACCATTGTAAATAAGACCTAATTCTTTTCTATCAATTATGTTAAATTCCTACTTCTTCTTTTTGAAATAGAATTATTTAGTTACTTTTCCAACTTGTACTACCATATTTAAATTGAACAGGAAGTTATAAAGTCATGATGTCATCATTTAATAAGTTATGATGTCCAACCTTTTAGCCATGAACGCTATGACTAAGTAACTACCTGATTTTATGGCTAGTCAAAAAATTTACAAAAAGATGTATTTCAATTCAAATGGAAAAGAAGAAAACACCTATGATGCTATTGTAGTGGGTACAGGGATCAGTGGTGGCTGGGCAGCTAAAGAGCTTACTGAAAAAGGGCTCAAAACACTGGTACTCGAACGTGGCCGGATGGTCAAGCACGGTGACTACCCTACTGCAACTTTGGATGTTTGGGAACTCGAAAACCGGGATGTGATATCCAAAGAAGAAGCGGTATTTTACGAAAAACAAATGCGTACCGGATATACGATCAAGCCATCTACCAAGCACTGGTGGGTCAAAGATACGGAACACCCCTATAGCGAAGTCAAGCGATTTGACTGGATGAGGGGTTATCATGTCGGAGGCAGATCCTTACTTTGGGGACGTCAAAGTTATCGTTGGGGCCCTCAGGATTTTGAGGCGAATGCAAAGGATGGTCATGCTGTTGACTGGCCGATTCGTTATGATGATCTAAAATCCTGGTATGATTATGTAGAAACTTTCGCTGGTATCAGTGGGCAAAATGAAGGACTTAAGCAATTACCAGACGGTAAATTCCTGCCTCCCTGGGACCTCAATTGCGTGGAGACTCACTTGAAGGACAAAATCGCAGAAAACTATACGGATCGGATGCTGACCGTCGGCCGGGTTGCTAATCTTACCCAGCCACATAATGGAAGAGGTTCCTGCCAGGCTCGTAACCGCTGTATACGGGGTTGTCCTTATGGTGCCTATTTTAGTAGCAACGCTTCTACCCTTCCTGCTGCTGAAAAGACAGGAAACATGACTTTACGTCCTAACTCCATCGTACATGAAATCATCTATGATAAAGAAACCAAACTAGCTAAAGGCGTTCGCATTATGGATGCAGAGACGCTTGAGATTACGGAATACTTTGCAAAGGTAATTTTCTTAAATGCCAGTACGGTAAACTCTACCTGGATTATGATGAATTCCAAATCCGATCGCTTTCCTAATGGTTTGGGCAATGATAGTGGAGAATTAGGACACAATCTGATGGATCACCATTTTAAAGTTGGTGCTTCCGGTCGTTATCCCGGATTCGATGATCGCTATTATAAAGGCCGGCGGCCAAATGGTATTTATATTCCTCGCTATAGAAATCTTGGAGGAAATACGGAGCGTAAAGATTATGTGCGTGGCTTTGGTTATCAAGGTGGCGCCAGTCGTGGCAATTGGCAATCTTATGTCAAGGAACTAGGATTCGGTAAAGATTTCAAAGCTCAGATTACAGAACCTGGTCCATGGAGAATGGGGATGACCGGCTTTGGAGAATGCCTGCCTTACCACGAAAACAAAATGACGATGAATACTGAATTGCTCGATAAGTATGGAATGCCTACCGTTACTTTTGATTGTGAGTTCAAAGAAAATGAGCTAAAAATGAGGATCGATATGGCTAACGATGCTGCGGAGATGCTCGAAGCCGGTGGGTTTAAAGATATAAGTACTTATGATACGGACAAAGCGCCAGGTTTAGGTATCCACGAAATGGGAACTGCCAGAATGGGCCGGAATCCAAAGACTTCTGTACTCAATGGCAATAATCAAGTCCATGCTGTTAAAAACGTATTTGTAACTGACGGCGCTTGTATGACTTCAGCTGCCTGCCAGAATCCGTCCTTAACTTATATGGCACTGACCGCCCGTGCTGCTGATTTCGCTGTGAGCGAATTGAAAAAAGGAAACCTTTGATTTAATTAGGATTTGAAATTTAGGCTTTTGGGTGCTCAGATAAATTATTCGCGAATAAAAAATACGGCTCACCGATCATGAAATTAATTTTAAAAAAAAACAGAATTTCATGCTCAATGATCCAACTACCACACATTAAACTGCGACAGGAGACTGGATCATTGAGCACAAAGTGAAAAATTTGCGAATGCAAATCAGAACTTTGGGATCGGTGAGCCACATTTTTGTAGCATATTTGAATTGAAAAATTTCTCTTAATGATTCTAATTGCGAATTAGGAAAACAAGGTCGATTAGTTCTTATTTCAATAAATAAAAAGACTTAAAACATGAAAAGACGTGATGCTATAAAACGAACTGCTTTATTACTTGGCTATGCAGTATCTGCTTCTTCCATTGCTGCTGTAATGAGTGGCTGTAAAGCGGACCCTAAAGTAATCGCTGGTGGCTTAGACAATTGGACACCAATGTCGATGACAAAAGATCAGGGACAAATCCTTGCCCAGCTTGCTGAGTGTGTCCTTCCGAAAACGGATTCGGCAGGAGCTATCGAAGCCGGCGTACATTCTTACATAGATACCGTCTTAAAAACGCTGGCTACTCCAGAGCAGCGGGATGGCTTTAAAAGCTGGATCGAAGATTTTACCCAACGAAGTTCAACTGCTATAAGTAAATCCTTCCTTGATGCCGATGAAAAAGAACGTACTGCTTTTCTGACTGATTATGAAAATGCTGCCGCCGAAGCTGCCAAGAAAGAAGAAATGCCTTTAACCGTATGGTTTGCAATCAAAGAGCAGATTTTACTGGGTTATTTCACTTCTGAGCAAGGACAAAAAGAAGCATTGGTTTATCTCCCTAT
>JBLHJZ010000532.1:0-3991 GCA_047619515.1 Saprospiraceae bacterium
AATAATTTATTTATCTTTTCCTCGCTTTAGAACCTGTCCAAAAATTATAATTCCTTCATCGGAAATATCAAATCAATAAAACAATGAAAAGACGAGAAGCTATTCGAAACATCCTACTCGCCTCAGCGGGTACGATCTTTATTACCGGATGTTCAGAAGTCAATGTGATTGATCAGGTTCAAAGCGATAAGCTGCAACTGAATTCTAATCACCGGGACTATCTTTCAAAAATCAGTGAATCCTTTCTTCCGCTGGCCGATCTAAAAGATAAGGTTGGAAATCCGGTCGACTTTATTATGACCATGATCAACGATTGCCATAGTCCTGAGGATGTCAAGACCTTTGCCGAAGGTTTCGAACAGTACAAAATGCTCATGCAGGAAAGCAGGGTCAAAATAAAATCCGCCAAAGAAGATCAAATCATTCCTATCGTCCAAAGTGTGCTGAATGCCAAAGAAGAATTGCAAGAAGCGATGGTCTTTTTTATCAATAAAACAAGAGGTCTTTCGATTCAGCACCTGAAGTCTTCGGAATATTATATGACGGAGCATTTGGAATTCAGTATGATTCCCAAAGATCCATTTGATGGCTGTGCGGATGTTTAGAAAATAATTATTAAATAATTTACCCATTCGTCCTTCCAGTCTTGCTTTTCCCGTTTCCCGAATCAAAAAATCATCGGAATGAATCAATGAAACTGGTAGCACGAATAAATTTTAAGTGCCGATAATTTAATCGACTAGCATAATGTGATTCTTATAAGGTCATAATTGTATTAACCCTGACTCTAGCGGAGTCATATATAAGTAAAAATGGAAAATAACTTTGACGCTATAGTAATCGGAGCCGGAATGAGTGGCAGTTGGGCTGCTAAAGAGTTCTGCGATAAAGGAATAAAAACCCTGTTACTGGAAAGAGGCCGTGATGTAAAGCATCAGGACTACCCTACTGCCAATATGAGTCCCTGGCAATTTGAACATAGGGGGGAAATGCCTTATGCTATCCAAAAAGAAAATCCGGTGATCTCTAAATGCTATGCCTTCCGGGAGGATAACGCCCATTTTTTTGTAAAAGATAAAGAGCATCCCTATATCCAGGATAAGCCATTTGATTGGATTAGAGGCTATCAGGTTGGTGGTAAGTCGATCATGTGGGCAAGGCAGGTACAGCGCTGGAGTGATTTTGATTTCGAAGGGCCGGATAGAGATGGCTTTGCCGTGGACTGGCCGATCCGGTATAAGGATCTCGCTCCCTGGTATAGCTATGTGGAGAAATTTGTGGGTATTGCTGGTAATAAAGACGGTTTGGATATGCTGCCGGACGGGGAATTTTTACCCTCCTGGGAATTATCCTGTGTCGAAAATTATTTCCAGGATTTTGTAAAAGATAATTATAAAAACCGGCATGTTATTTTTGGCCGGACGGCACATCTTTCGGAACCCCAGGAGATTCATCTGCAACAAGGCCGGGGAAAATGTATGAGCCGGAGAGAATGCGAACGGGGTTGTCCTCTGGGTGGTTATTTTAATGCAAATTCTTCTACTATTCCCTGGGCACTCAAAACGGGAAATCTGACGCTTCGACCACATTCCGTCGTACATTCGATTTTATATGATGAAGCCACCGGTAAAGCAAAAGGGGTCCGTGTCATCGATGCCAATACTAAAGAAGTTATCGAATATAAGGCTAAGGTCATCTTCCTCAATGCTGCCGCACTCAACTCAAATATGATTTTACTCAACTCCAAGTCGAAAAGATTCCCGGATGGTTTGGGCAATGATAGTGGTGTGCTTGGGAAGTATGTTGCCTTTCATAATTATCGGGCGAACATATCCGCTATTTATGAGGGGCATCCTGATAAGATGACCAAAGGTGGCCGACCGACCAGTGCTTATATTCCTCGTTTTAGAAATCTGTATGCACAAGAAACCGACTTTCTACGTGGTTACGCCTGTGGATTCCAAGCAACACGTAGATTGGAAAGTCCGCCCACCGAAGGTTTGGGGCAATCCTTAAGAGATAGTATTTTTCAAGCCCGGCAACCTGGCCCCTGGCGGGTAGGTTCGCATATGATGGGAGAGACGATTCCGAAGGAAAGTAATTATGTAAAATTGGATGATGAGCAGGTTGATGAATGGGGCATACCGCTCTTACGGATTTCCGTCGACTATGATGATAATGATGAAAAAATGACCAAAGACTTTATGGAGCAGCTTACGGAGATGTACGAAAAAGCAGGCTTTACCAATATTAAAACAAAAGAGGTAAAAGACAAAGCGCCGGGATTGGATATCCATGAGATGGGCGGTGTCCGAATGGGTCGTGATCCAAAAACTTCTATGCTCAATGAATGGAACCAATTGCATGCCTGCAAAAATGTCTTCGTGACGGATGGCGCCTGTATGACTTCTACTTCGACTCAGAATCCTTCGCTGACTTATATGGCTATGGCTGCGAGGTCGGCGAATTATGCTGTGGAGCAAATGAAGAAGGGGGAGATTTAATGAGGAATGAGGAATGAGGAATGAGGAATGAGGATTTAGGAATAAGGAATGTGTCCTTTCGAATGAGCTTGCGAATCGAGAAAAGGAATGTGAGAATATTAATTACTCGGGATTAGTTCAAATCTAATTCCATTTGGATATTACATCTGGCATATGGAGATGGATCGCCGGTTACTTCCTGAAAGCCTAGTTTTTTATAGAGATTGATTGCTGCTTGGAGTACGGTATTACTTTCCAGATAGATACTTTTAGCTCCGAGGTCTTTTGCTTTTTGAATAATCGCCCGGCCTAATAGCTCCCCTATTCCTTTACCACGAGCTTTTGGGGAAACTGCCATTTTCCCTATTTCAAATTCATATAAAGGATTTTCCATCGGGATCAGTGCAGAGGTACCTATTACTTCTCCAGCGAGTAAGGCAATAATAATTGATCCGCCTTTGTCGAGTATATTCTTTTTGGGATCGTCCAACAGTTTTCTATCTTCATCTTCCAATTTGAAATAGGTATCAATCCATTCTTCGTTTAATGTTTTGAATGCATTTTTATACTTCGGTTCGTAGGCTACGATTTCGACATCACTAGCTTTCTCAGTTTTATTTTTTTCAGTTTTCAAGATCCAAGTGTTTTAATGATTTTTCAAAACGTTGTTCGATCAGTCCCATTCCGTTATCTTTAGAGGAAACGAATTTATATCCATATTTTGTGTAAAGATGCAAAGCTGTTTTCAATTTCTCTTCGGTAAGCAGAAAGGAAGATTGGTAGCCACATTCCTGCATAAAGGCCATAAATAAATCCAACATTTTTTTACCCAGTCCTATCCCCCGATATTCTTCTTTGATAAAAAAATACCGAAGTTGCGCTTCATCATTAGTGTTTTTTAAAGCGATACTTCCTATGATTTTGCCTTGATGTTCCGCTATCCAAATCCGCTCTTTTTCAGGATTCATATTTTTATAAAAATCAGCTAAGGTTTGAGCTACATATACTTCAAACATAAGCCCAAAGTCATAGTAATCGCCATGCAAAAAGATGATATAACCGATATCGCCGGGTTCGAAATGAGTGCGGATGTGGATGTCGTTGAAAGTCATTTATTCATGCTTAATCTATGATTCTATAAAAATAGAAATCCTCTGCATTTTTATTCGTAAAATGCAGCGGATTTTATAGAAATAGTGAAATATTAGGAGCTTACTGTCTAAAGTGTTCAGAAAAAAAATTTGGTTTAAAAGTCTGCTAAAAGTCTGGCTCACTGATCCCAAAGTTCTGATTTGCTTTCACAAATTCTTCACTTTGTGCTCAATGATCCAGTTTCCTATCATTGTTCAATGTTCCTACTCTCCCACCTTCACCCGAATCCCTTCCGAATGACTCGTAAACTCCGGTGCATACATACACTGGATAGTGGTGATGCCATTAGAGAAATCTCCATTATGGATGACTCGCATCGGGTATTCGAATACATAAGTACCTTTTGGTAAATAGCC
>JBLHJZ010000533.1:0-3989 GCA_047619515.1 Saprospiraceae bacterium
CAGACGATGCAAATCCTGCTAATTGGACAGATGCTGATCTTCCCACTCCTGAATCAGGTACTTTACCTAACGGGATTCTATCTTATACCCCTGATCCATGTTTCTCTTGTGATGAGGGGATTAGTTGTCTGGTAATTACAGAGATTATGATTGACCCTTGTTCTGGAGCAGGAGGTTTTTGGGCAAATGAAGGGCAGGGAGAGTTTATCGAAATTTATAATCATTGTGGCATTCCGGTCAACATCTCCGGCTATCAAATCAAAGACGAATTTGGCACCAGCGGGTATGTTGTGATCCCGGATGGAACGACGCTCGACTCCGGCCAATACCTCGTAGTCGGTAGTCAGGCAATAACGGATTCCCTGGATAAAGATGGCAATCATATCATGGATAATGGAACTGCCCTTGTTTATGGAAAAGACAATAATGCCTCAGAAATAGATAATACCAGTCCTGAGGGTATTACCCTCAATGATTGTTCAGGTAATTTAATTGACGCGGTCTCCTGGACAAGCGCAGGATGTATGATCTCCAATGATGGTATCAGTGCAGTACTACTCTCCTTTGATTCCATCAATACGAATATTGATACCGCTAATTGGTTTGCCAGTCTTGCGGTAGCTGATACGATCTCCGGAGGTGGCTCCCCTGGTGAACCAAACAAAGGCGGCGCATGTATCAACGCTATTGCTGTAGACATTGCCCCAGTTTGTAATCAGGATCCGGAATGTGGTGCTACTTTTACTATTTCTTTTGATTATGAATTCTCCAGCGTCACTACCTATGATGTATATATTGATAGTGTTTTCCTGGATACTATTGGCCCCTACGCTATTGGTGCGGCGGATAGTGTAATGGCAGAAATCACCTTACCTTGTCCGGTCGATTTCGATACGGTAAAATTAGAGCTACGACCGATTGGTGCCGTCCGTAATCCCTGCTATGCAGCTACCGAGGATATCCCAGTTCCCGAGTGCGTTGACAATCCGCTTCCTGTTGAGTTGATTGCTTTTGATGCTAAAGCGGTAGGTTGTGATATCCTTATAAACTGGCAAACAGCCATCGAAGAAAATTTCGAACGTTTTGAACTGGAAAGAAGTAGTGATGGTATTCGTTTTGAAACCATAACGGTGGCTTTTGGTGAGGGAGGACTCATCAACCAACACTACCAACATTTTGATAGAAATGCAATAACCTTGAACTACTACCGGCTCAAAATGATTGACCTCGATGGCTCTTTCAATTATTCTACAGCTATTCTGGTGACTACTGATTGCGGGAAGGACAGTAAATTTATTTTATATCCGAATCCAATAAGCGAGGAGCAGAATGAGGTGACGCTAAAGTTCTTTACGCCAGCAGCATCCGAGCAAGTGGCTGTGACTATCCAGGATATTCATGGAAAAATACTGGATAGTAAAATCATTAATACTGTTCCGGGCTGGAATAGCGTTCAATGGAATGTAAGGGATTTGCCAGCAGGTGTTTTCTTTTTTACTACCCGTGGAAACGGAAGTAAACAAATTACACAGCGTTTGATTCGGATTAGAGCGTAATAATGAATCAACTTCTGTATATTAGGTTAATAATCATGTACATCCTGTAGAAAGGCACTTTTACACCATACTACTGGACATAACATAAAAGATCTAGACGCTTGGGATTTTGAAAACCCCAAGCGTCTTTGTCTAGTAGTATGTTTTTGCACAACCACTATTTTTAAAACAACTTCAACCCAAAAACTTTATAAGATGAAATACTTAAAGAAAAGAAAATCGGCTAGTTCTGGGTGGTTATTTTGCTTAGTTACCTGCCTCTCTTTACCTTTTAGCATATCCTGTACGGAACAAAAAAGCGAGCCAAAGACGCCACCCATAGAAGCGATGCCTGCTTCGGTGGCTACTCCTTTAGCGGAGATCATTTCCAATACAGAAACGGAGGAGGAAGACAAACGGTTTAAATTTAAATACGATTTGGACAATCCTGGTTTTACCTATACCCTTCCACAAGAACTTTTGGAAATATCTGCCTTGACCTATGATGATCAACGTAAAACCCTCTTAGCGGTAAACGACGAACGTGCAAACATCTACCTGCTCGATGCTAAAGATTGTAGTGTAAAAGAAGAATACGATTTTGGTAAAAAAGGAGATTATGAAGGGATAGAAATTGTTGGCGATATAGTCTATGTTGTAAAATCCAATGGCAATATTTTTTCGTTTAATTTGGATTCGAAAACGACAGGCGAGGAATATAAGACCCCCTTATCAGAAACGAATGATATTGAAGGTTTGGGCTATGATAAAAAAAACAATGAATTGATTTTGGCTTGCAAAGCCGCTCCAAATCTGGAGAAGCAACCTAAACTCAAAAAGACCAAAGCATTTTATGCCTTTAACCTGGACAAAAAAAAACTGAGTGAAACGCCAAAGTTTGTGATAGAAGATAAAAGCCTCGAAGCTTTCTTTGATAAAGAAGCACCTTCCGATGAATCGAAAAAGGCTAAAAAAAAATTAAGAGAAAGGCTTAAATCCTTCTCTCCTTCAGCCATTGCAAGACATCCGCAAGAAGGATACTATTATATCCTTTCATCTGTTGGAAAACTATTGATCGTTTGCAGCAAAAAAGGAAAAGTGAAATCTATTCGTTTTTTGGATGATGATCTCTTCTCTCAGCCAGAGGGCATTTGTTTTGCACCGGATGGCACCCTGTTTATTAGCAATGAGGGGCGCTCTTTGGTTGCTAAGATTTTGACGTTTGATTATAAATTATAGCTACCTTATACTATCTCCTCGATCAGGACATTTTGAAATAAAATTCACTGCAAATAGACTATCCATACAACTGTTGCGTTCAAAAGTGGCTCTATTAGAGTATATTTAATACAAAATTCCTACATGGCATAAAACTTTACTTTTTGCATTCCATTTTTTTATCTTTTAATTTTTAAATGCAATGAGAGTTATCTTATGCCTGTTTTTTACTTGTTTATACACATCTATAGCCATTTGTCAGGATTTGTTTTTGAGCCCCATAGTCAAAAAATTCTGCCAACCCGGAGTTATCCACAAGTCCCCAACAAAAGGTTTATTACTTGAGTATGAAATAAATCCAACCGTGAGGTTGCGAAATTCAACTGGTATATCTGGTTCTCCTGAAACTGGTTTTAATAAGCGACTCAACATGAAATTGAAAGCGCCAATCATAATCAGAAAAGACTTAAAGGTCATTGCCGGATGGAATTATTACAGTGAAGAATACAATTTCGACCGTCTGGAAACCGATAACTTCAGGCTCCTGAGCAATATTGATGATAAGCATTTAAAGAGCTCTCGACTAACACTATCTGTTATCAAACCAATCAATAGAAAATACTATCTGGCCCTAAAAGGGCAAGCTTCTTTTAATGGAGATTATAGTGGAATGTTCAACTTTGATCGCAAATATGCCAATTACAAGCTACTCAGCGTATTCGGCGTTCAAAGTAGTCCAAGCCTGGAATGGGGGATTGGCGTACTATACAGTTTCGGAAATAGAATGCCAGTAATTCCTATTATAATGTATAATCATACCTTTAATCCCCGCTGGGGTATAGAGGCCGTTCTTCCTGCAAAGATAAAACTACGGTATAATTTAAATGATAGAAATATTTTCTTGTTCGGCCCTGAATTGGATAGTCGACAATATTATGTTGATAATCACGCGGACAAAGCTTATACCATGAGACGAAGGGATCTGAAACTGGCTTTAAGCTATCAGCGACATTTGGGGAGCTTTTTTTGGACGGAGATATCCGGAGGGTATACGCATAATTTTAGTACCAAGTTCGAGACCAATCAATCTGGCGAAATACAGGATACCTATGATTATAATTCTTCCGGTAGCCCTTTCCTGAAAGTGGGGATCTTTATAAGTCCTAGTAAGGTCTTAGGTAAAAAACGGAATAGGCGAAAGTAAAAGGGTCTTAAGGGACAGGTTACTAATAACTG
>JBLHJZ010000534.1:0-3986 GCA_047619515.1 Saprospiraceae bacterium
GGAGCTACCACGATGATGTTTGAAGGTGTTCCGACTTATCCGGACGCCGGGCGATTCTGGCAGGTTTGCGAGAAGCATAAAGTCAATCAGTTCTATACGGCGCCGACTGCGATCCGGGCGCTGATGGCTCAGGGCGATCATTTTGCAGAAAAAAATGATCTCAGCAGTATTAAGGTACTCGGAACCGTTGGCGAACCCATCAATGAAGAGGCATGGAATTGGTATAATGAAAAAATCGGAAATGGCAATGCTCCGATAGTGGATACCTGGTGGCAGACAGAGACCGGCGGTATACTTATCACTTCGCTGGCAGGAGTCACTCCTCAAAAGAAAACTTTTGCAACCCTACCGATGCCGGGTATCCAACCTTGTCTGGTCGATGTAGAAGGTAAGGAGATAACAGGTAATGGCGTAGAAGGATTGCTTTGTATGAAATTCTCCTGGCCGTCGATCATCAGAACCATCTGGGGAGATCATGAACGTTGCCGGCAGGTTTATTTTTCTACTTTTGATAATATGTATTTTACGGGTGACGGTGCTCGCCGCGATGAAAACGGGATGTACAGAATCATCGGTCGGGTCGACGATGTGATCAATGTATCCGGTCACCGGATGGGAACTGCTGAGGTTGAAAATGCAATCAACGAGCATCCGAAAGTCATTGAGTCTGCTGTCGTAGGCTATCCACATGAGATCAAAGGACAAGGTATCTATGCTTACGTGATCGTCTCAGATGGTATCGGTGATGAGGAGGATTTTCGAAAAGAAGTGAGAGCTGTCGTGACCCGTGAAATTGGCCCGATAGCTAAACCGGATCAAATCCAGATTGTCTCGGGATTACCGAAGACCCGATCTGGGAAGATTATGCGGCGTATCCTGCGCAAGATAGCTGCAGGCGATACTTCAAATCTTGGCGATGTGTCGACATTGTTGAATCCGGAAGTGGTGGAAGAAGTGAAAGCTGGAGCCTTGGTTTGATACAAGAGGTTAAGGAGGGTAAATCCGATTGGCAGTTAGGCTATTTGTTTACCTTAAACCATCGGACAATGCATGAGTTTGAAGAGATGTGTCATTATCATCAAACCTCTACAGTAACTAACTTTACCAAACGAAGATTGTGTACGATTCCAACTAAACCGGGTCGGGTGACGCTGACAGATACGAAACTCAAAATGGAGGAAAATGGGAAAGTGACGGAGACCGCGGTGCGTTCGGAGGAGGCGTTCCTGGGGTATTTGAAGAAGTACTTTGATCTGGAATTTGAATATTAGAATCAATAAACTGCTCCCCATTCAATATTCATTATAGGACATTCCCCGATTAATCGCAGAGGAGTGAACCTTATTTAGGTAAGTAGATTTGTTAAATTTACTACGGATGCCAAGGGCTAGGAAAACGGCCTTTTACTTTTTAGAAAAAATCAGTTCAAAATCCGTTAAGAATTATAAACTGTTTGAGCCAATAGAGTGCTTAAAGTGAGCAGAAACTAAGATAATCATTGATCATTAGAGTTGACAATAAACTAAAAGGCGAGTTTTTAGAATTTAGGATTTTGAACTGATTTTTGCGTTAAAAAAAGTATCAAGCCTACAATTTTTTGTTACTTTTTGTTTTATGACAAAAAGTAAATTGTTTTAAGGTTTAAAGTAAAAGTCTGATATCCAAGTTATTAAAAATAAGGTTCCCCCGCATGCGATTAATCGGGATCCAATCCACCTCTCACCCCTGATCTCACCCCTGATTAATACTCCTCCAAATGACTCTCAATCCGCCGCCTGGTAGCCGCAATTTTCTTTTCCATGATATTGAAAAATAAAGAGCGGGTTTTTTCATTTTGAGAACTGATGTAAGTTGATTTGCTAATTGCTTTTTTAAACCATTCCTCCTGATATTCACACATGCGTTGATCATTGCTACGCAGGTAATTCGGATTGCTGATAATCGGGTAAATAATTTTTGTTGCAGCAGAAGTAACGAGAATAGTATTACTACTGATGAGTAGCTCTTGTTGATAGAGATTGAAATCGCTTTGAGCCCTTTCTTCGGAGTAGTCTCCCAGCGGAAATTTTTTGCCATGCGCTGCCATTTTACGCCACTGTGTTACGAGTAATTGCATTTTGTCACAAAGTACATAGGCATCCGTTGGATTTTTAAAGCCCCCGGTATTTACAAAATATTCGATCTGGCTTAGGGTGTTGTCTATGATGTTGACGCTCCAGATTTCTGTGGTAGGCAGACAGAGGAAATTTTTGAGAATATCCTGAATGATTTTTTCATCCGGATAAGAAATAATATCAAAATCAAATAACTTGTCTTTCAGGTAGCCAAAATCCCAAACGGTTTTTCCCCAAATAAATAATTTGAAACTGATAAGCTCCGGAAAAAAGGCATAATAGAAAAACGGAATTTCATAAGAGACATAGTGAATATGGACATCGGGCAATTGATTTACCTGCAGGAGGTCTTTGAGTACTTCATTTAGATAATCACCTACATTATTGACCGTATTGGAAAATGGGGTGAAATTGAAAAATACGGTATCGGATTCCTTGTAAATCAATGAGTCCAGAGACAGGTTAAAGGTTTTGGTCAATAAAGCGATTTCATCCGGCGTCAATTGCGTACCCCCACGGAGCCGGCGATAGATTGCATCTTGCTGAATGCCAAGTAACTTAGTCAATACCTCCACCGCGTCTTTGCGTTTTGGGAAGCGACTGATAATCTCATCTAAGAGTTGATCTTGTAATTTTTTTGACATAGCTTGTTTTATGTCGGGCTAAATTAAGATTTATTGTTGGAACAATGGCTACGAACCTATCTATTTTGATGGTCTAGAAATTGAGATTAAAAGAGAGGAGCTATTATGACTTTCCAAATTTCGGGTACCACTTATACCTAAAAATTCCAAAAAAGAGGGATGATTCAAGGGGGATTTATTTATAACAAATGTTTAACCCACTGAAATTGAGTTATCTAACGTAGATATTTTCTATTTTCCTTTATTTTAAAAAAAAAATAGTGTACATTTAAGAGAGGGAAACTACTCCAATACCTTTCATATAATTATTTTTTGAGTTTAACCTTTTAAATCTAATCGCCAATGTTAAACGAACAAGTACGTACAATTATGACGAAAAACCCCATCGTAGTACATCCTGATGATATCGTCAGGGATGTTTCAGAAATGATGGTTACTAAAAGAATCCAGCAACTTCCGGTAGTCGAAGATAAAAAGCTGGTCGGGATTATTACTTCCTATGACTTGTGGAGAGATCTGAGAGAGTCAACGAATAGCGAGGACAAAACAGTCAGAGAGGTTATGAAGACCAATGTAGCGAAAATTGCTCCGAAAGACCATGTGAAAACAGCAGCAGAATTATTTATTGATCGCCGTTTCAAAACACTGCCTGTTGTTAATCTTCGGAATGAACTTAAAGGAGTGGTGACTTCATTTGATTTTATCAAGTATGTCATAAAAAAAGATTATCCAAATCCGATTCTTTATCGCGATGTAATCTTGGGAGAATAAGTGCATGCTCTAATGCTCTTTTTTGTAAAGTAAAACCTGTACAACTCCAAGCCACGCTATGATCTGACTTTGGTTGGAAAAGTAGTGGGCTTGCCGTATTTTAGTGCGCTTTCAAGTTCACCCTAAATACCCCCATTGGGATAACTTGAAGGTGCGCTTTCAAATGAAATCGCTAACTTATTCGCTAATATATGGTAAGGGACGATATTTACTTTACGATGTACTAAGCTGAATACCTGCCATATATTCTACGGTGCAAGTTACCTCCTTCGATAGGACTCACGGTAAACCTGCAACAGTACTCTAAAATACTATCCGGAATTCCGTCCAGTTATCATCAAGGGTCTTAAGCGAAAACTGCGCATTATGGTTGAGTAGAATTTCACGGATGAGGGTAAGCCCGACGCCCTGGCCATCTTTCTTCGTGCTGAAAAAAGGCGTAAAAATATGATTGGCG
>JBLHJZ010000535.1:0-3983 GCA_047619515.1 Saprospiraceae bacterium
CCACTCAAGGTAAGGTGATTCTTTGAGGTAAGCCTAAACATGGTTTCTATACCCCTTTCCGGCCTGCCTTCCGCCTTTTGGAGTTTTTTCTTCATAGCCTTAAGCTCATCCGCAGTAACTCCCAGCTCATTGATCAAACTCTTGTCCGCCTTTTTTTGGAGCTTACTTACTTTTTTTTGCAAGTTGTCCCTGGTCTTTTCTTTAGTCTTATCAAGGACTTCTTTTCCGTACGAGGTATGAAATTTATACCTGGATACAAACTCCAGATTCATCTGGTACCATTCAATATCAGTGTACTTTTTGCTTTTCTCTTCGGACAATTCAGTTCTTAGGTGATCTGCATATTGTTGGTATTCTTCTTTCGCAATATGGGACATATCTGCATCGCAAATTATTTCTTCGAGATTATTACTTGGGTTTTTATCCGTTTTGGTGACCAGGATACACCCCACTACTTTTTTGATTTTATCGGGTGCTACATTTTCAGCGGCCAGAAATTCTGTAGCAATTAAGCTACTTTTTTCTTCATGCCCTTCATAGGCGTCACGAAAACCGGTATCATGAAACCATGCGGCTAACTGCACTATTTCAAGACTCTCGGCATCCAGTTTTTCTTCCTGACCAATCACAAGAACCGCAGCTACTACATTTTTGGTGTGTTCGTAATTGTGGTAGGTTAATGTGGGGGAAAGTTGATTTTTAAGAATTTCTGTTGCCTTTTTTTCGGCTTTAATCAGGATGTTGTTATTCTCGGTCATAAAAACTTTATTTCGTTTTGAGTGCTACGCATATTTTAAAATCACTAATATACTACCTGTCTCTAAAGATTGTTAGAAAAACTATGTTTTTTAGTCATTTGTTTGAATTGTTTCGATTTTAAGGGCATTTTAAGGAATGTCCATTACCTTATTCCATAAAAGTAAATGGCATTCTGTCCCCAGATTTTAGCTTGTATCTCTTTCGAAAACACCTGGATATATTTCGCAACGATCCCTTTTATGGCGGTATAACTTCCTCCCAGGAGACAGACCGGCCAATCGGAGCCATACATAATCCGATCGTAAATCCACCCAGCCGATGACTCCTTAGAAAATATTTTGAAATATAAGGTTTAAAAATGTTTTCTTTACAAGGATGAAAAATAATATCCTGAAAATTCACCCCAAAGATAATGTTATAGTTGCGCTCCGAGATCTGGAGGCAGGTGAAACGGTACGATTAGACGGCCGTACCTACACCTTGTCGGAAAAAATCCCGGGCAAACATAAATTTACGACTAAAAATTTTGAGATTGGTGATGCCATTATTATGTATGGCGTATTGATTGGAAAAGCGACCCGGCCGATTCCCGAAGGTTGTCGTATTAGTAGAGAAAATGTCGTACACGCCGTTGACAATTTTGATAAAGTAGAACGAAAACTTACCTGGAATATTCCCGATATTGTTGAATTTAGAGACAGTACTTTCAATGGCTACCACCGCACGGACGGTAAAGTCGGGACGATGAATTATTGGCTGGTCGTACCACTGGTTTTTTGCGAAAACAGGAATATAGAAATTATCAAAGCCTCTATGATGGAACAGTTAGGCTATACTTTTGAGAAAGATTATGTGGTGGATACTCATCGGCTTGTTCGACTTTACCAAAGTGGTGCAGACAAAGAGGTTTTACTAAAAGAAAATATTCTTAAAGATGCGGCGGCGATCAAACACAACCGGGTTTTTCCGAATGTAGATGGGATCAAATTTTTGTCGCATGATGGCGGATGTGGTGGTATGCCGCAAGATAGTGAAGCATTATGCCGCCTAATTGCCGGGTATATTTTACACCCAAATGTAGCGGGTGCAACGGTACTCAGTCTGGGCTGCCAGCATGCTCAGTTTAAAATTTTAGAAAAAGCAATTGACGACATTTCAGGAGATTTTAAAAAACCATTATTTGTGCTGGAGCAACAAAAGAGTAAATCAGAAAGAGCCTTTATCGCTGAAGCCGTTAAGAAAACATTCGTCGGATTGATGGAAGCCAATGAGATTGAGCGAAAACCTGCCGCATTAGGACACTTAAGTCTCGGCTTGGAATGTGGAGGATCTGATGGCTTTTCCGGAATTTCTGCCAATCCGGTTTTGGGCTATACTTCCGACTTGTTAGTTGCTTTGGGAGGTACGACGATGCTTTCCGAATTTCCGGAATTGAATGGCGTAGAAAGAGAATTGATCGCTCGTTGTGAAAACGATACCCTTGCTGAAAAGTTTTCCAATTTGATGACAGCCTATTCCAATCGTGCTGTCGAATCGGGCGCTGGTTTTGATATGAATCCTTCTCCTGGCAATATAAAAGACGGCTTGATCACGGATGCGATGAAGTCGGCAGGTGCTGCAAAAAAAGGAGGAACTTCTCCGGTAAGGGGTGTTTTGGATTATACCGAAATAGCTACAAAAAAAGGATTGAATTTGCTTTGTACGCCGGGTAATGATGTCGAGAGTACGACTGGGCTGGCCGGTTCCGGAGCGAATGTGATCTTATTTACAACAGGTCTCGGAACACCGACCGGCAATCCTATTGTCCCGGTGATCAAGGTCGCCACGAATAATGCACTGGCGGAAAGAATGGGAGATATTGTAGATTTTAACACCGGGACAATTATCACTGGTGAAGATACGATTGAGTCAAAGGGAAGGGCGCTTTTGAAGTATGTCATCCAGGTGGCGAATGGGGAAGCTATTCCGGCGGCTGTCCGCTTGGGGCAGGATGATTTTATACCCTGGAAGCGGGGAATTTCGCTCTGACCTGGCGTGCCGTTCGAAGTATACCACTGATTTACAAAAAGAAAGTAGCATAGTGGCAAACTGACCACTATACTACCATTTAAAGCTATGAAAATAATATCATTATTTCGATTAGTGTAAGTCTCTTGTTCCTAAATATCCCAGAATTGATGCTTTAATCTCTTCAAAATCCAGGACATGATTGTGTTGTTCTATTAAAACGGTATCACCGATAAGCAGCGCCGGAATCGCCCTGATATTATAACTAACAATCTCGTCTACCTCATTGACCTCTTCCAACTTATAGCCTAGCCCCAAGTCCTGAAGCACTTTGCTGACCTTTACCCGCCATGATTCATACTGCTGGTCTCCGCTAATACCTATAAGCCTTATTTTATTCATTATAGTTGTCTTTACATATATTTATTGCCAACGGGTTCTTTTGATAGTGCTCTAATAATATCGTAAGTGGTAACAATACCCACTAACTCCTCCTCCTCGACAATCGGAATAGCGTGGAATAAATTTTCATTAAAAACTTTGAGCGCGATATTAATCCTATCCTTGGGCTCCATTTTGGCAATACCAGTAGTCATGATATCCTGAGCAGTATAGTTTTTCAACCTTGTGCTGTTCAATATATCATCAAAACTATTCTCGCTAAGCCCTTTTATAAAGAATAAGAGGTCAGTTTTACTGATTAAGCCGACCATTTTCTTGTATCGAACTACAGGAAGATGATGGATTCTATGCTTATCAAAAATTTCTTTTACTGCTTCAAGCTTATCCTCCGGATTTACCGTAAACAGTTTGGTAGTCATTATCGACGAAATTGGTGCAAGTACATTCATTTTTTTAAAGTTTAAAGTTATAAATCAAGAACCTTTCTGTTCTCGTCTCCTTTTTATATTACAAATATCGGGGTAGAATTATATTTTATTAATGATATTTATCATTTTTGCTAGTGATTTTCAGCACCCGGATACTATATATATTAGTATCTTTCACCAAAGCTAATAAAAAGTAATTTTGAGTAATAAAAATGTATTTGATTCAAATTCGGAAGAAGTGAGGCGGCTTGCGGCAATTTTTCAACATTCTAAGGATGGTATTATTACTATCAGTAGGGAGGGTATCGTTGAAAGTGTCAACCCCTCAGCAGCACGACTTTTTGGATATACTCCCACGGAAGTAATCGACAAGAATATCAAGATGCT
>JBLHJZ010000536.1:0-3977 GCA_047619515.1 Saprospiraceae bacterium
ATTATGGCGTGACGGTTTCCGGAGGGCAGGGTTGTAGCGGCGAGACTACTGTTTCGATAATGGAAATCACTCCACCTGTGGCAACGCTGCTGAATAATACTTCGACTTGTAATACGGTAGCTGGTGGTTCAGTTTTAAACTTATACGATCTTGTACTTTCCGGCGATATAAATGGAACCTGGGAAGATGCGGACAACTCCGGGGCAGTTGGTCTTTTTAATAATTTAAACTTTAATACCATTGCAGCCGGAGATTATAATTTTATTTATATCACCAATAGTGCCGTAGCTCCATGTACGGAAAACGCTTATCCGGTGACCGTGACGGTCAATGATTGTTCTTGTCCTGATGTCCAATTCTTTGCTGCTGATCCTTTGTGTAATGCAAACGGCATTTTGGATTTGACGACAATTGAAAATACTTCAGAAGATGGAATCTGGACAATTATTCAGAGTCCTGTAGGAGCAAATCCTGCTACGATAAATAACGGACTATTCGAAACTTCCGGATCTGATGTAGGGGAATATATGCTTCAGTTTGAATTGACTAATGCTCCGGCTCCGGGTTGTCCGCTGGAATATTTTGTCTCTGTCATGGTTGATCTGGCTCCGGAAGCAGGTACGGAGGTTGCTATAATACCGGAATTTTGTTCCTGGGATAATGACATAGTGAATTTAGCAGATTTGGTTATTGGTGCGGACCAAAATGGTACCTGGAATGAAATCTCAGTTGTCCCATCTTCATCCGGAGCTTTTGATCCAATAACAGGAACTTTTATTATCGAAAACCAAGCTGGTGGCGTTTATACTTTCCAATATACTATAACAAGCACAGGTATTTGTCCAGATGATTTTGTTGAAGTATCTGTCATTGTAAATCCAATGCCATTTGTTGTAATTGTAGATAACTATGTCAACCTTGATTGCTATTCTTCAACAGTTATTTTGGATGCCTCCCCTTCTTCTTCGGGACCAGATTTTGATATTAATTGGACTGGACCGGGAGTTGTTTTAGATGGAAATGAAAATACTTTAACGCCGACAATTGATGCGATAGGTATTTATACCATAACGATAACCAATACAGTAACTGGTTGCTCTATAGCTTCCTGGGCTCAGGTGCTTGACAACACTGCTGCACCACAACTATCTGTGGTAGCTGATCAAAACCTGGATTGCAATACCACTAATGCCAGCCTTCAACTAGCGGGAGATATTGATCCTCCTTTCCAAATCCAATGGATAGGGCCAGGAATTGACGCCACCAATGAAAACAGTCCGGCACCCGAAGTGGATATTTCCGGTACTTATGTTATTACCCTTTTTAATCCGGATAATGGTTGTTCCACTGTCGATAGTGTGGTTGTTTTTCAAAATAATACACCACCAACGGTAGTTATCCAATCCGCATTAGAAGAATTAGATTGCAATAACACGACAACGGATTTAATTGCAGACTCCCCTACCCCGAATATTTCTTTCGAATGGTTTGATGATCAAAATAATCCTATTGGAAATACGCCGATCATTACTAACATTTCTCAAGTTGGAATTTATACGATCATCGTAACGGATATCACTAATGGCTGTACCCATTCAGAGGTTATAGAGGTCATCGACAACACCGATTACCCTCAAGCAGAAGCTGGTAATCCCAATTTGATTAATTGTTTTGAACCTGAAATAACCCTTGACGGCAGCGCTTCTCAAAGTGGAATTGACATCAGTTATTCCTGGAGTGGCCCAGGGCTTTCCGGCCCATCAGATCAGGCAATGAGTACTGCCATCCTTCCCGGAACTTATATCCTCTCGGTCATCAATACTTCCAATGGTTGTAGTAGCTCGGATCAGGTGGTGATCGGTGAAGATATTGAGACGCCAGATATAATCATCAATCAACCTGCGCAATTAGACTGTACGCTGGAGGCGGTAACTTTGGATGGAACGGGCTCTTCACTTGGGCCTGACTTCGTTTATTCCTGGCTTGACGCAAACGGTAACCCCATTTCCAACAATCTGACTACTGAAGTTCAAAGTGCAGGAGTATATACTTTTTCTATTCTGAATACCTATAATGGTTGTGAAGATTCCGCTAATTTATCCGTTTTACAAAACACCAATATTCTAGGTGACGCTACTATTGAAACCAAGGATCCGGATTGTCTTGGGGATACTAATGGTTCAATTGCTGTTATTGATGTTGTGGGCGGAGTCGCACCTTATATATATGCGCTCAACGGATCTGATTTTAATACCAATCCGATTTTCGAAAACTTAGCTCCGGGAAATTACGCCCTCACTATCCAGGATGCTAACGGTTGTGATTTTGAAAGTACTATCCCGATCAATGCGCCGATCGAATGGACTGTTGACCTGGGTACTGATTTGGATTTACGATTTGGAGACAGCATTATTATTGAAGCTTTTGTGACTATTCCAAGCAGCCAAATCGACACGATCATTTGGTCACCATCAAATATTGTCAATTGCAATGATCCGGATTGTTTGGAAATCGGAATCAACAGTTTTACTTCCCTCGAAGTCAGTGCAATGGTTATAGACATTAATGGTTGTATAGATGAGGATGTTATTCTGGTCAAAATGGGAAAGAGCAGGGATGTTTTTATTCCAAATATCTTCTCTCCGAATGATGACGGGAATAATGATCACTTTACGATCTTCACCAATGAGCGGCAGATTAAAAATATTCCAAGTTTCAAAGTTTTCAATCGCTGGGGCGGGTTAATATTTAATGCTACTAACTTCCAGGCGAATGATCCCAGCGCTGGCTGGGACGGATATTTTAAGGGTAAGCGGATGAATACTGGCGTTTTTATTTATCTGGTAGAGGTGGCGTTTATTGATGGAAGAGTGACGGTTTATAAGGGGGATGTGACGTTGGTGAGGTAGGAAAGGAGGGTTTTTATTTTCATCTTTTCATCGAGATTAGTTTTACTTTACCTGGATGGTATCGATAACGATTGCATACACGGCGTGGCCATTTGAAATATTATCTTTGGTGGTTTCATGTTATCTTCTGATTCATCCATAAATCCATATACTTGGCTGAGATAAACTGCAAAATCTTCAGAAAATGCTTCACTTTCTGTCATAATTAGCATTACTGTTGAATCACTTTTATTAAAAGGATTATGAGGTGTTGGCAATAGTTTCTATTTCTATTTTATTCAACTTCTTTTTATTGTTCTCAATAATCATCCTTTACGCTTATGGGTACTAACGCTTATTATAATCAGTTTTGGAAATTGTATTGTAAACCAGCTTGTGAAAATCAGTTCTCCAATCACGATTTAGTTTAGTTGTATTAGCGCAAGCAGTAATAACTATACCTCTTTCTGGAAATACGTAAAACATTGACTGAAACCCCAAAACTCCTCCAGTATGAAAGATCATATTTATGGAATCATTTTGAACAATATCCAAACCATAGCCGTACTTGACATCCATTCCCATGTCAATATCTGTAGTATAAGGTGTCATCATTTTACCCAAAGTCTCTTCTGTTAATAATAAATTCGATGAAAAGGTTTTTTCCAGTTTATAAAGGTCCTCAACTGTTGAATACATGTTTCCTGCACCTCTTTTTATGAGCATATTATCAAAATCAGCATTCTCTACTTTTCCATCAGCATTAACTTCGTATCCTTCCGCTCTCTGCATTAATATTCGATTAGGGTAATCTCCGCCAGAATTGACCATTCCCAATTTTTCAAAAATCTCCTCTTGAACAAAAGAATCAAATGGCAGATTACTAACTTTCTCTATGATTATTGAAAGAACAAAATATCCCATATTACTATAATTCATAGCGGTACCAGACTCTTGTACTAATGGAAGGCTTTGATACATCTCAAATGTTTTTTCAATTGTAAGGTTATGTTTTGTATCCATATCTTCCGGCTGAAAGGCAAGGCCTGATGTGTGAGTCAATAGTTGATGTATAGTAATATCTTTCCA
>JBLHJZ010000537.1:0-3972 GCA_047619515.1 Saprospiraceae bacterium
GTACAAGGTTAAAAGCTGCTAATTTTTCCGGGTCAACACCAGGCATTAAATTACCCAATGCAAAACCTATTAAGGTAAAACTAAAGGCAAGTAAACTAAATACAAGGATTCCCAAAAATCGGCTAAAGAAAAATTGATGCTTTTTTATAGAAGTGCTGTAGAGGATACTTTCTATCTTATATTGCCGATCCCGCAACATACCACTGATCGCAAAAAACATAATCGCAAACACACAGCCTAAGGAAAATAAAGCGGTATTATAACTAATTTGGTAGGCAGAATTAATAGCTACCTTTGCCATAGTATAAGACCGGCTACCGGTCACGATTCCAAAAAATAAAAACAAAAAACTAAAGCCGATAAAAAGGCGTTGTTTTATTTGATAAAGAATTTCAAAACCTAATAGTGATGTAAACATGAATTAATTTTTGAATAATGTAGAAAAATACACGCTTTCCAAATCCGGACTCACCCTGTCAAAACCCTGTTCCGGTTGTTCATCTGCTAAAACTTTTATTTGAGTTTTTCCAGCAAATAATCTGGTAGAGATAACGTCTTGAGAAATTTGATAAGCATCTAGTTCCTCCTTTGCAATTGTTTTGCTCCATATTTTACCGGATAATAATTTAGTCAATTCCAATGGATTGCCTTGTCTGATTATTTTTCCTTCTCCCAGAATGGCCATGTTGGAGCACAAGTCCCGGACATCCTCCACGATATGTGTAGAAAGAATGATAATTACGTTTTCACCGATTTCAGACAGTAGATTTAAAAACCGATTTCGTTCCTCAGGATCTAAACCTGCGGTAGGCTCATCGACAATAATAATTTGGGGATTGCCCAATAAGGCTTGTGCAATACCAAAGCGCTGGCGCATCCCACCAGAAAAAGTATAAACCGCTTTTTTACGATGCGTATATAAATTGGTCTGCTGTAATAAAGCTTCAATTTGTTCCTTCCGATCCTGGCGATTTGCGATGCCTTTTAAAACGGCAATATGCTCCAACAGCTGCTGCGCTGAAATCTTAGGATAGACGCCAAATTCCTGAGGAAGATAACCCAGTTGGTTTCGAATCTCCTGAGGATTGCTTACAATGTCATGATTGTTAAAAGTAATCGTACCACTCGAAGGTTCTTGCAGCGTCGCTATAGTTTTCATCAAAGATGACTTCCCTGCGCCGTTTGGTCCTAACAAGCCAAACATCCCATTCGAGATATCTAGCGATACATTATCCAGTGCTTTTACACCATTAGGATAAGTCTTGGACAAGTTTTCTATTTTTAAATTATTCATGATCAAACTTTTTTATAAAATAAATACAAATCGTTAAGTACTTGGACAATATTATTTGAACAAAACCTACTAGGTTTATTTGAATTAAAGTATTGATAATTAAACTTTTATACTCATATAAAACACTGAAAACTAGTAGGTTTGTCTGTAATTATTTCTGTCCAGGTTAGTGATTTCCTCCGTCCTCCCTTTCCACCCTTTCCAACCCAAATCTATCCACTATCAATCCCCCCACCCAATAAAAATGTCCTACCCACCAGTTTTCAAGCCATACGCTATCAGAAGCCCATAAACAAAGTTCAACCAAAAAATCCTTTTGTTTGTGCCGATTAGCAAGCTATTCATCAAACTAATTGTGAAGCTGATAAAAGCGCTGTATTTTTGAGGTATGAATACGTTTTTAAAAAAATATAAGGCATTCCTTTATGGCTTGGTGATCACCATCATCTTAGGGGTGCTGCTTGAATGGATTGGATTTATAAGGATTAATAAATCCGCTGTACTCGAGAATATTTTAATATTTTCCTTTTGGTGGATAGTGATATCTCTACTTATTTATAAATTTTCCTACCTGAAGAAAAAAAGGAAAGTGGTGTATAGATTATTAGGATTGTTGGTGTTTTTTCTAATCATTAATCTTGTCGATTCTCTCTATGAAATTCCCGATAGCCCTGTTGTCATTCCGCTTGCAGTCATTTTTTGGATTACAGTATCTTATGTGATGTTTCCTGATTTCTTTAAAAAATACCAAAAATACATCCTTGGAATATACTTGCTTGCTATTGGCTATTTTATATATGTACGAACATTTTCGGCAGATCTCGAAACTTATTTGGAGCATGAAAAAGGATCGGCGATGTTATTATTCGTTTTACCAATACCCTTCTTTTTGCTGCTGTGGATCTATGAACAATGGAGATGGTTGAAAGCCCTAAAAGCAGAAAAAGCCAAAGCAGAATTAGCCTTACTGAAGAGTCAGATAAACCCACATTTCTTTTTTAATACCCTGAATAACCTTCATGCTTTGACTGTGAAAAATTCTAAGAAAGCACCCGAAGTGATATTGAAATTATCTGACATGATGCGATACACGATCTATGAAGGGAAAAAGGAGACCGTTTCATTGAAAGAAGAAATAGCGTACTTGAATAATTATATAGAATTACACAAAATCAGGTATCATAAAAAAGTGAGTATCGAATTCACTGAACAGATAAACGGGAACCCGGAAATTTCTCCCTTGTTATTTATCGTCCTTTTAGAAAATGCGTTTAAACACGGCGTGGAAACCCTTACAGAGAATGCATTTGTTAAAATGAATTTGACTGCTGAAAATCATAGGATTCATTTTACTATTGAAAATAATTTTGACCCGGAAGAGATAAATGGAAAAAAGGGAATTGGTCTTGAAAACTTAAAACGCCGACTAGCCTTAATTTATCCGGACAAGCATCAGTTTGTGAATTCAAAAAAGGATAATATCTTTGTAGCAGAACTAAGCATAGAAACCGAATGATAAAATATATTATAGTAGATGATGAGCCTTTAGCGCACGAACTGATTGAGGAATTTTGCAATCACCTTCCGCATTTGCAACTACAGGAAAATTGCTATAATGCCCTGGAAGCCATGCAGTTTTTAAATACTCATCAAACTGATATCATGTTTTTGGATCTCAATATGCCGAAATTAAAAGGCTTTGATTTTTTGAGAACATTGACAAATCCACCAAAAGTAATCGTAACGACTGCGTATAAAGAGTTTGCCTTAGAAGGCTTCGAATTAAATGTCGTCGATTATTTATTGAAACCCTTTAGTTTTGAACGCTTAGTCTCCGCGATCAATAAAGCCATCAGCATTACCCCTCAAAATACAAGTACCCCAATCTTAGGAAATACAAGTACCCGTTTCTTTCTAAAAGGAGATAAAAAATATCTTCAGATTGATACAGGAGATATTTTATTTATTGAAGCTTATGGTAATTATACAAAGCTCTTTTTGGCGGCAGAAATGATTGTCAGCCATGAAAAAATTTCCACTATTGAGAACATGCTTCCAGTGGCCAATTTTTTACGGGTTCATAAATCCTTTATCGTCGCTTTAGATAAAATAAAAGCGATAGAAGGTAATAGGATCATGGTCAGAGATCATCAGATTCCCATCGGACAAACTTATAAAAGAGAAATTAGCAAGCTTTTGAGTTAGTACCCTTACTTCACATAAGCCGAAATCTCCTTACTTTCCATCCGCATTTTTTCCGATTTCTCATAAATGACTTCCACCCGTAGCGCTTTCAAACCTCTTACCCCCTGAAGATCCTGAAGATCCAGCCATTCGATATTCGGGCCGATGTAATTGATGGATTGGAGATATTCGAGATAATTGAGATACTCGCTGGCTTCTTTATCCTGCGAATAAACAATCGCTATCTTACCCGTCTGCGTCAGGCGCTCTTCCGTACCTTTAATAAACGCTTTGTCAATTCTTTTCTTGATGATTTCGTAACGGACATTATAGGCGCCGTCTACATCAAATTGTTTTTCTTCCTGTTGGAATTTGATGGTGATGGAATTGCTGTGTATTAAGATCAGGGAGCATACGCCCAATTGGACTTTCATGGTAGGTCTCAGGTTGTGCACTACATTTTCAGCCTCACAAATGACCATCAATTGCCACAG
>JBLHJZ010000538.1:0-3969 GCA_047619515.1 Saprospiraceae bacterium
AAACCTTACCTGGCAGACTTATGGCCGGAAAGAATGGCACCAATTTCAGCACTATCCTAAGATCGGAGTAGGCCTCATGGTTTTAAATATGGGCGACCGGGATACCATGGGAATTGCTTACGGGATTGATTATAATGTCACTATACCTTTGATCAATAGAAAAAAGTTTCGTTTAGATGGCTTGTTCGCTTCTGGTTTCGCCATGCTGGATCGGCCTTTCAACCGGATCAGCAATCCTAATAATAATGCCATTGGCTCCAGATTGAACGTCATCGCTCATATGAAGTTTTTGAGTAGTTATCGATTCAATCCTAATTGGAAGCTAAATTTTGGCTTCAGCTTTACTCATTTTAGTAATGGCGCTGCGCAGCTTCCAAACTTTGGTGTCAACATCGGGAGCGGAACGCTTGGTGTGACCTACACGCCTGTCCCGCTGGAACCTACTGACTTTATCAAGCATGATATTTCAAAAGCTTCTGCTAAGAAATTCGGATTCAGGTTAGAATATAGTATTGGTTTTCGGGAAAGCCAGACCATTGGAGGGCCACGCTATCCCATAAAAGCTTATTCAATCGCCGGGGTCTACTATCTCAACCGGGTCAACCGGGTTTTTCTTGGATCAGACTATGAGTATAACAGAGCACTCTACGTATTTGGCACTAATGTTTTTGCCTTTAACTCTGATCGGGAAGCTTTTTGGGGCGCTTCCAGGATTACTTTATTTGTGGCTGATGAGTTTGTATTTGGCAATTTCGGTGCTACGCTACAAGCCGGATATTATTTTGGAAATTTTTCTTACCAGTTGCCGCAACCCATTTATTTTAAATTGATTGCCCGGTATTATGTACCTATTTTAAAAAAACCGTTCACCCGGGCTTTCGCTGGTATCATGCTCAAATCGCATTTTTCCGTGGCGGAGTACTTTGCATTAAATGTGGGTCTGGAGTTTTAACAGAGGTGAGGGGTGAGGAGTGAGGGATCAATCGCTCCTCACCTGTCACCTCTCAACGCTCAACCCTGATACAAGAAAGTGACTATTCGTACGAATAAAGTCTAAAACAATAGTTAAGGCTTGTTCTTTGCCTTCCAATTAAGTTATTTAAAATGTCACTTAAGTGATATAATTAGGGAAAAACTTGGGAAAGCTTGGAAAAAATTAAAAATAAGCCTAACTTATCAGTGCTTTATCAAAATTTATTTTGAGAACTAAAGTTGATCCCCATGAAAAAAATCGTTTACCCGCTATTTTTGTTAAGCCTTGTGGTTCTTTTCACTTCTGCCATTAGCTCCTTTAAAAATACTACGCTGGTTCTTCCTCCTGGAGATGACGTATTAGTGCTCCCGGATCAAACCTATGACTATAGTATTGATTTACCTGTTCATGTCGTCGATTTCCTATTGGGATGGAGCGGCAATGATACCTCCTTTGTGAATACGGTTACTGATGATGGTGCCACGCTTGGGAGAGTATTATTTTATGATGATAGGTTATCAGGAGATAATAGCCTCTCCTGTGGAAGTTGTCATCAACAGGCGCTTTCCTTCGCCGATAACGTGCCCTTGAGTGATGGCATCGGTGACAACCTAACTACCAGAAACTCGATGAACCTCAATGATCTCGGCTGGCAATTGGGTTTTGGTTTCTTTTGGGACTTCCGTTCCAACGGCTTGGAAGATGCGGTTTTACAGCCGATCCTTGCAGCACATGAATTGGGTAAAAATATGCCAAATTTGATCGCTAAACTCGAAGCAGCAGCAGAATATGTTCCGCTTTTTGAAGCAGCCTATGGCAATAGTGAAATCAATGAAGCCAAGATTGCTAATGCACTGGCACAATTTATTACCTCAATGACTTCTTTCGAATCAAAATATGATAAGCAGGTCAGCCAGGGTTTTACCGGATTCACGGCTAGTGAATTGAGCGGTATGAATCTATTTGAACTGAGCTGTGCTTTCTGCCATGTGACGCCTCATTTTGGGTCAACTAGTCCTTTTGATTTTTTCGTTATGGGCAATAATGGACTTGACTCTGTTTTCACAGACCTTGGTATGGGAGAATGGTTTAATGAGCCCTCTGTCTTTGGCTTTTTTAAATCTCCGTCTTTGAGAAATGTAGCGGTGAGTGGTCCATATATGCATGATGGCCGGTTTGAAACATTGGAGGATGTCGTTGATTTTTATAGCGAAGGGATTCAATCCAACGAAAATTCTTCATTCAATTGGATGATGGGAGAAAGTTTTACTGGCTTTGAATTTAGCGATCAGGAAAAAACAGATCTTGTCAATTTTCTAAAAACGCTCACCGATACCAATCTTTTGACCAATGAAAAATGGTCTGATCCCTGGGTTGCTGTATTAGGAAATAATGAATTTGTACTAAAAGGTATCAAGGTTTATCCGAATCCTGTAGCGGATCTTGTTGTGGTAGAAATCGATAATCCAAATGACGAAATATACAATATCTCTATTTTTGATATTACCGGAAAATTGATTAATTTCCTCCAATCGAGCAACGATGTTTTAGAAATCCCCAGAGGCAATTCTCCTACCGGAGTCTATGAGTTGGTAGCTTCTAAAGGGCAACAGCAAACCACCTTCAAATTAGTGTATAGATAAATTAAATATTTTGTTTAATATTGACTGCCTTCAGGTTTATCCTGGCGGCAGTTTTTTTTGCCTGCTTACTTCAACAAACGAGCTTTTTTCGGGTTATATCTTTTATGAAAATTTATACACTTTACCGAAAGCAATTGCTGCCTATCTCGATGGAAGAAGCCTGGGATTTTTTCTCAACGCCTAAGAACCTGAATGAGCTTACCCCCAAAGACATGCATTTCAACATCCTGAGTGGTCTTGACCCTTTACCAGTAGTGAATAGCCAAAAGACTTATGCCGGGCAAATCATCCGCTATAAAATCACCCCCTTTGCCGGTATTACGCTGGACTGGACTACCGAGATTACCCAATGCGTAGCGGGTCAATATTTTATTGATCAGCAGCGGTTTGGCCCTTATAAATTATGGCATCATCAACACCATTTTAAACAAACGGAACATGGCGTTTTGATGGAGGATATTCTCCATTATGCACTTCCATTGGGTTGGTTAGGCAGATTGTTTGCAGGAAGGTTTGTTCAAAAAAAAGTAGAAAGTATATTTGATTATCGGTATGAGCAATTGGAGGAGATGTTTTCGAAGGAGTATTATTTGGGGGGTTAAAAGGAAACATGAAGCGACACTATATATAATTTTATATTTGTACAATGGCCATGTTAGTGTTTCCAGAACTCAATTTTCGGAAGCACTTGTTGTCAAAGAATCACCCAATCCATTCGTTCCTAAACACCAAAGAAAAGGTAGTAAAAATCCCTGGCTCTGAACTAACTATCAAATTCCCTTTGTGCTGATTCAAAATGCTCTTTGATAAACTTAAGCCAATACCAGAGCCATCTTTTCGGGTGGTATAAAAAGGCACGAAAATTTGTTTTAAAATTTCTTCCTCGATACCTTTCCCATTATCGGTGACGGAAATGATAGTCTGTGTTTGTTTTACTTCACAGGAAATAGAGATCCTTGGGTTAATGGAATTTTCCAGTGCATAAATACTATTTTGTATAATATTTATAAAGACCTGCTCGATTAATTTAGTATCAATATTAATGATCGCTTTCGAAGGGACAAGACCAATTTCTAAAGCGATATTATGCTCTTCCAATACCGGTTTCATTAACTGCCGGATCCCTGTGAGGAAAGCTTTGATGTTGACCTCTTTTAATTGTGGAACCGGCACATTTGAAATAGTCCGATAGTCCTTTACGAAATCCAGCAGGCCTACCGAACGCCGTTGAATAGTAGTAGCGGCAAGGTTAATATCTATTATGGTTTCATCGTCTATATTTTCAATAGTTAGAGGTTTGTTTTTTTCATCCTCTGTCATTGATTTGATCGTGGAAGCGAGGGAACTGACCGG
>JBLHJZ010000539.1:0-3953 GCA_047619515.1 Saprospiraceae bacterium
ACTGATAAAAGCTTCTATAAAAATCCTTGAGGATAAATATGTGCAAATCTATCCTGATTTTCAGACAGGCGGATCTATTGATGTGAGTGATTATAATAGTGGAAAACGTGGGGGTAAAGTTCGCATTCGGGCCAAAATAGAAAAGATTGATAAGAATACACTGGCCATCAAAGAGCTTCCTTATGCGGTGACTACCACCTCATTGATTGAAAGTATTAGCAAAGCCAACGATAAAGGGCAGATAAAGATCAAAAAAGTCGTGGACAACACCGCTAAAGAGGTGGAAGTCTTGATCGACCTGGCGCCGGGAGTATCTCCTGATGTGACCATTGATGCGCTTTATGCTTTTACCTCCTGTGAAGTATCGGTTTCACCAAATGCCTGTGTAATCATAAAAGATAAGCCGCATTTTATCAAGGTTACCGACATGCTCAAGACATGTACGGATCTTACCAAGAGCTTACTTCGCCTGGAGTTGGAAATAAGGAGAGGTGAGTTGGAAGAGAAACTGCTTTTCTCCAGTCTTGAAAAAATATTTATCGAAAAAAGAGTTTACCGGGAAATCGAAGAGTGTGAAAGCTGGGAAGCTGTCATTGAGACCATTGACAAAGAATTAGCAAAATACGTAGTGACACCAAAGGATGAGGCTAAAAAGACCGATAAAAGGCTTCACCTTTACCGGGACATCACAGAAGATGATATTGTTCGGCTGACCGAAATCAAGATCAAACGAATTTCAAAATTCAATACTTTCAAAGCAGATGAACTAATGGCTAAGCTGGAGGAGGAATTGAAGCAGGTAAATTATGATCTGAAACACTTAACCGAATTTGCGATTGCCTATTTTGAAAATCTTTTATCAAAATATGGTAAAGGCAAAGAGCGTAAAACTAAAATCGAAACGTTCGACAATATTGAAGTTCGCCAGGTAGCACAAAATAACACCAAACTTTATGTTGACCTTAAACATGGCTTTATTGGTTCCAGTTTGAAAAAAGATGAATTTGTCTGCGATTGCTCAGACATAGACGATATTATTGTTTTCTGTAAAAGCGGAATATTCAAAGTCGTCCGAATGGCAGATAAAGTATTTATCGAAAAGGATATCATCCATGTCGCCGTATGGAAAAAAGGAGATGAACGGACAACCTACAACATGGTTTATGTAGATGGAAAATCCGGAAAATCAATGGCTAAGCGTTTTAATGTAACGGCCATTACCAGAGATAAAGCGTACCATCTGGGTAAGGGGACGGAGAACTCCAAAGTCCATTATTTCACAGCTAATCCAAATGGAGAATCTGAAACGGTTAATATCCAATTGACACAGGGGAGTAAAGCCCACAAAAAAGTTTTTGATTTTGACTTCGAATGGTTGGCGATCAAAGGCAGGGCTTCTCAGGGGAACCTTGTCACTAAATATCCGATCAGAAAAATAACACAACTTGAAGTCGGTAAATCTACCCTGGGTGCTGTCAAAATCTGGATGGATGAAGTCAGTGGAAAATTAACTAATGATGAACGCGGACTATTCCTCGGCGATTTTGATACTGGCAATAGCTTACTCGTAGTATATACCGATGGATCTTATGAAATCGCAGACCTGGATATGATGCGAAAATTTGATCCTAAAGAAATCTGCTCTATCGGTAAATTTGATGCTAAATCCGCTATCAGCGCACTGTATTACGATGGCAATAAAGGCTGGTCGGTGATCAAACGATTCCAGGTCGAAACGACTACAAATAATCAGCGGTTCCCTTTTATCACAGAGCACAAAAGTTCTAAACTGCTATTCGCATCTACCAAAGAGAATCCGAAAATCAATTATTTTACTAAAGATAAAAAGGAGAAGGTCGAGTGGGAAGTTTCTCTCGGCGATTTTATTGAGGTGAAAGGTTGGAAAGCAATGGGGAATAAAGTGAGTGACCAAAAAGTCACCGGAGTCAAAGAAATCGAAGTCAAACCAGCTAAGAAAGATAAACTTTCAACTGGCGATAGCATCGAATTTGATGTAGATAAGGGCCAGGGCAGCCTGTTTGAATAATAAGAACTCAAGTGACAAAGGAGTCAAGGAACCTAGCACCTTGACCACCTGACCACCTGACCACCTGATCCCTTGATCATGACTACCGAAGACTATCAAAATATCTCATCCACTTTACCGAAGCAACCGGGAATTTACAAATTCATTGATCCGGAAGGGACTATCATATATGTCGGTAAAGCCAAGAGCCTCAAGAGCAGACTGGCTTCCTATTTTGGGAGTACAAAACATCAGCTTGCCAAAACCAGGATAATGGTTCGGCTTGCCGATCATTTTGAATTTACGATTGTCGAAACCGAAACGGATGCACTACTACTGGAAAGCACTTTGATCAAAAAGTTCCAGCCACGGTATAACGTGATGTTGAAAGATGGCAAAAACTATTCTTATATCTGTGTAAAAAAAGAACGCTTCCCCAGAGTGTTTCTCACCCGGCGGGTGATCAAGGATGGTTCCACTTATTTTGGCCCATATATGTCTAAGTTCCGGGTGAAAGTAATCCTTGATCTGATAAAAAATCTGTTTCCGCTCCGCACCTGCACCTTCAATCTATCCGAAGAAAATATTAATAATAATAAGTTTAAAATCTGTTTAGAGTACCATATTAAAAATTGTGAAGGCCCATGCGAAGGATTAGAATCCGAGGAGCATTATAACGAGAAGGTTGAACAAGTCAAGAATATGCTCAGGGGAAATTTAGCAGCCGTAAAGCAGCACCTCAAAGAGGAGATGCAACACCTTGCGGAGAATCTGAAATTCGAAAGAGCACAGCAGGCAAAAGACAAGCTGGCGGCTTTCGAAGATTACCAGGGCAAATCGACAGTGGTGAGTACAACGATCAGGGATGTCGATGTGTTTTCGATCGCTACGGATGAGAAAACCGCTTATGTCAATTACCTGAAAGTCATCGACGGCGCAGTGATTAATACCTATACCCAGGAGATGATCAAAAACCTGGATGAGGATGAAAAAGATTTGCTGGAATTTGTGATTCCGGAGCTGCGCGAACGCTTCAATAGTATCACTAAAGAAGTGGTACTCGCTAAAAAAATTAAATTGACCGATCCGGAAATTATCCTTACTATTCCTCAACGGGGAGATAAGCGAAAACTCCTGGAGCTATCCGAAAAGAATGTACAATACTACCTGCTACAAAAGAAAAAAGAAGAAATCAAACACCAAAGCAAACAGACGCACTCGGAGCGAATTTTGAAGACCCTCCAATCGGATCTCAATATGAAAGATGTCCCTTTGCATATCGAATGTTTTGATAATTCAAATATCCAGGGGTCAAATCCGGTGGCTTCTTGCGTCGTTTTTAAAAATGCGAAACCGGCAAAGAAAGACTATCGCCACTTTAAAATTAAGACAGTCGTAGGACCAGACGACTTTGCCTCAATGGAAGAAGTGGTAGACCGCCGCTATCGGAGAATGTTAAACGAAGGAGACTCCCTGCCGCAGCTTATCATCATCGACGGAGGAAAAGGTCAGTTAAGCTCTGCGGTGAAAAGCCTGGAATTACTAGGGATTCTGGATCAGGTCACCGTGATTGGCATCGCAAAAAAACTAGAGGAAATTTTCTTCGCCGGAGATACTGTTCCCTTATATATCAATAAAAAATCCGAGTCCTTAAAGCTAATCCAGCAAGCCCGGAATGAAGCCCACCGCTTTGCGATCACTTTCCATAGAGATCAACGCTCCAAAGATTTTACTACATCCGAGATTACACTGATCCCAGGCATCGGAGAGAAGACCGCAGAGAAATTACTCAAGCATTTCAAGTCCGTAAAAAAGCTAAAGGAGGCTGGTGCTGAGGAGGTGGAAGCGATTGTTGGCAAGGCTGCTACGCGTAAGGTTATGATGTATTTTGTGAAGGGGTAGTCCTCCCTGCGGTCGGAAGGGATAG
>JBLHJZ010000540.1:0-3951 GCA_047619515.1 Saprospiraceae bacterium
ATGAAGTAATACCACAAGCAATAGCAGAAATAGCTATTAGTAATATCCTCTCGGGACGTTGCATCCATCCAACACTACAATCTACACCTAACCCTTCTGCTCTGGCGCGGGTATAACTAACCATCATCGATCCGATCATAGCAACAAAAGCTAAAACTGAGCTGATAAAATAATCGAAGGATACCAGATAGTAACAAATTCCCAGGAACATAAACATCTCGCTGTATCTGTCCAGTACAGAATCGTATAAAGCACCAAACGTGGATTCCATTTTACCCAGGCGAGCCAGCCGTCCGTCCATCATATCAAAAAGGCCTGCCAATAAAATAATTACCCCTGCCCAGCCTAAGTAGCTGTGATCTCCTCGGTCTCCAGTCTCTGCACCGATGACCAACACTACTGCTGCTATCATATTGAGTACCAGACCTGCAGTCGTTATGGCATTGGGGCTGACACCTGCTTTGATGAGTACCTCTATAAAAGGATTTATTACTTTGTAAATGACTTGCTGTCCGTAATGTTTAAGCATAATGTGTGTAAGATTTCTTTAAGTAATATTTTTATGCGCTATCTCTAAAGAGAAGTCTTTCTGTTTATAAGTTGTCAAGTTGTCAATGTTGGAGGTTTCTTGACTCCTTGGCTACCTGATCCCTTGGCTCTTTTCTTAAAATTCTACCCCTACCCTAAACCGTATACCGAGTCCTCTGACACCAAAAAGGCTAGGGGTACTTGGATTATCCAGGTAGTTGAGTCTTTTGACAAAATCTATGGTCAATACTTTAAAAATATTGGATATCCCGACACTGGCTTCCATATAAGGATATTTGTCTAATATGAAAGTAGCATCTTCTCCGTTTGCATCTACCGGAAATTTTATAAAATCTTCAGTCCCTTCCAGTGTAGGATTATTTTTATCAGAAATCCTTCCATAGAGGGCTTTGAAGCTGACGATCTCTCTGAATTTTAATCGCCTTAATAAAGGTATTTTATTAAAAATAAAGCCATTGAAATAATAGCGAACATTCAGACTGGCATATTCGTCATGGGCAAACTCCAAAAAGTTCATCATATTATAAGAAAAACTCTGATAAGAGTATGTCTGGTTTGCCCGAGGTAAAAACATCAGCATGAATGGCAGTTCACTGCCAAAAACTTTGCCTACCTCAAAATTCATGTGCGCATAGCCAAGGATAGAAAAATTCCACTTTTTGAAAATATTCAAAGTCGTTCTGTGATAATTATAATCACCACCCAATACATTTTTCAATCCAGCAGTGTAATTTAGCGTAAATACCGGGTACTTATTATATATAGTGTACCGATAATCTCTTGCCTGAACAAACTGCTCATTTGGCGCCCACCGTAATTTCACGCCAACCTCCGTGGTGTTAATACTGGGCAAATCCGTTCCGTCACCATAAGTAAACCTAAAATACGGGCCAAGCGGTTTTTGATTCCGACGCTCGAAAGTGAGTTCGGTGGAAAAGCTATTGGTTTGTTCCCTAAGGTAATTAAAACGATATAACTCATAATCAATTAATTTATCTATTACTCCTCGCCTTATGGAAAGCAAAACGTTATCTTCGTTGACAAAGTTGAGGCTCAAACCTGGGAAATTCGTACCCCTTTGATAGGCAAACCGAACTTCATGCCTTGGATTCATCTCAAAATCTTCATTGAAAGAATAGACCGCTGCTGCCGAACCACGGAATATTTCTTCTTTTGGGGTATAGACAGCCTGGCCTTCCAACTTAATCTTTTTATGGAATGTAGTATTGGTCTCTCCCCCCAAACGGAATGTGCTCCCCTGCACCGGGTTATAATTATAAAAACCATTGACCGGGCCTATATCCACCCCACCGAAAGTCCAATACCCCGTCAACAAAAGGTTTAAAATATCCAGTGAATTCCTAAAAGCAGGAATCGTTTGGATCGTATCTACCATATTATAGATCGTCTGTTCCTTTTCGTTGAGTGGAACCGGTCGGGCACTTTGCCAATAGGTCAGGTCTTTATCAAATACATCTTTGTCAACATCAATTATGCGCTCTGCGCCGGCATAATATTTATCATCCCGTTTTACATTAAAAACATGATTCTTGTAAATATTGCTCTTCCGACCATAAAAACCGACGCCTTTTTTATTTATTTTAAAATCGATAATAATTTTATCTTCGGTCAGTAACCAGACACTATCTGCAAAAGAGAATTCCTGGATGATCTGCAAGTCATCCACCCAGTTCATATTGATCCGTTTGGTAATCCCCAAATCTGCTTTTACAACCGTATAATTAGTGTCTACCGTAATATAGAGATCGCCAACAAAGCCAAAATTTTGTTTATTGCGGGGCATAAAAGCCAAGTTAATACATTGCCTGCCTCCTACCTCTACCGTATCAATAATATAAAAACGGTAAAAATCTGGCGCGATGGGAGACAGGGGCCCCGTGAAAGGTATATCAATAATAGTGATTTCCTTATCATAAATATCAATGTCCTGGTACAAGGCATCGGTAAGTGCGGAGATACCTTCATCGTCCCAATATTCATCCAAACCCGATTGTTTAACGCCTTCCCGGAACTCCTTGTCAGCGTGAGGATTCTTACTGAAATAAACTTTAGATTTGGTTTCCTGGATATATACAGGCAGGTAGGGTTTCCCGTTGATTTTTGAAGTGTCTACGTTATCAAAAATAAACTGGAAATTTTTAAATACCTTCCGGCTGCGAAACTTATCCGTAATATTATTGAGATCCATCTGGACCTTTTCATATTTATCATATTCGAAATAATCTTGCCCTTTTATCCGGTTTCTTTCTTTGTTTGCGATTACGTTACGGATCAGGTCTACCGCCGGATTGTTCTTTTTACGATACTTCTTTTTCTTCGCCGTGATAGTCACCGTTTCGAGGAATAATCCCCCCGACTCTTTTAACGCAACATTGATCACCTGAGCTTCTCCCTGTGTTAAAGGAATTTTTTGGGTATCATATCCGATATAAGACACCTGTAAAGTATCACTGGCCCACTTCGACTGGAGATTATAAAAACCATCGAAGTCCGTAGTCATCCCTACGTTAGTCCCTAAGAAAGAAATATTTACAAAAGGAAGCGGCTCCTTGGTCTGGGCATCCAATACCTTACCTTTTACTTTGGTAAATTTTTGGGCAGATACCGTATTACCGAAAGAAAAGGCCATTACAAAAAGTATTAAATACCTAAGTAAAACCAATTTCTTTATATCAAATCGTAAGATATATCGATTCATATTAAATTTAAATCTCGTCATAATTATTACGAAAAAAACTACAGTAGCCTATAAAAAGAAAGGCTTTTTATTGACTTTCCTAATAACATACAAAGTTTTGATATAGTTTAACGTACATCACCTTATGCTACAATCTTTTCTTACTTTTTTCAACTCAAATCACCTTCATTCGGTCTCTGCCCTGAAAAATCACGCAAAGGTAAGGATATTTTGATTACTAACAAGTTGTCTGGTAACGAAGTCAAATAAATACATCATTATAATACAATCACTAATGCTTGTCTTTTTTTGTTTTATGATGACGGGTTTGATCTAATTATCAGTTTTACCAAATAATGTTATTTTCAGTAGGGCATCTTAGCCGTTTTTTCAAAATGGCTCGCTACCCTTTTATACACTTTGCCTTTTCAAAAGCATATTTATGAGCCTATACGGCAAATTTCGGAAGAGCGTGGGTTTGGGGGCTTAGATAAATTTTCCGGAAAAAATTTGAGTGCGCAGTCAGCAGTACTTCGGCTTCGCTCCGTACAAGCCTGACTCGGTCTTTATAGTTTGAGATTTGGAAATTTTTCTTTTGCAAGGATAGGAAACTTGCTAAAGAAAATTTCGAAATGCCAAATCTCAAATAACAGAAACAGACTGCCGACTCCCCTACTCCGGTAAATTTTCCGCAAAAGCCTCCG
>JBLHJZ010000541.1:0-3948 GCA_047619515.1 Saprospiraceae bacterium
CAAATATAATAAACTCAGGGGATATTTTAAGTAAAAATTTGAGGGAAATGTTGGTTTTTTGACATAATTGATTAATCTATAGCATTCCTTGATGCTTGCGCTGGGTGTCCTTAATCTATGCTAACTATTCGGGATGGCTCCTGTTTTAAGCTCTTTAAAAACTGCAGGCAAATTTTATTGAAGGCTTCCCCATTTTCGAGATTGACGATATGCCCACATTTTTCAACGATTTCCAGCAGCGCCTTTTTATGGAGACCTACATATCTTTTGGCTTGTCCTAAAAAGAAATGATCCTGCTCACCCATGATGAGCATCGTCGGAATATCCGTAACCGCTTCATATATGTTGCGAAGGGTATCGTTGAGGTGTTTTCCATAAAGTGCGGTCCACTTTTTAAACTCATCATTAGTCAGGTGCCGGGATTCCCGGATGAAGATTTCCCTGGATTTTTTGTGATTCTTTTTGGGCAACGCCAAATATGCTGCGAATTGATAGAATTTATGAAAGCCGACTATTTTGGCCAGGCTTAGGCTAAAGGAAGAGATCAGCTTGAGTTTGGTGTCCAATCTAACAATGGCTCCTGCCAAAACCAAAGATGCGACATTCACAGGCCGAAGTTCCCGCATATGCATGGCAATGATTGCTCCCAAAGATACGCCGAGTAAATGCACAGCGGGTATTTTCAAATGATCGACTACATCCCAGATTCTATTACTGATGATATCGAAATCGTAGACCTTATGTTTATTTGGAAGGTTCTTCGATTCTCCATGTCCCGGCAAATCAATAATTAAAACATTATAAACTACACTCAATGCATCTCTCTGTTTTTTCCAGGTACGTATGCTCCCTCCTGCCCCGTGGATGAGCAGGAGCCAGTCTGCATTTGCATCCGGGTGCTTTAGCGCTTCGTAGTAGAGGATGGTGTTATTAGTTGTTTTGGTCAATATTTTATTTTTTAAGAACATGGTGGTAGAACAAGTAAAATCGAGTCTTGTTGATGTAATCGGTTAATTGTACTTACAAATGTTCCAAATCATCGAGGTCTTTTGGCCTGTTTGTTGCCTTTTTTGCTTCAATCAAATCGTTTTTTGAAAGAACATAAACCTTGAAGTCTTCAAATTCAATCCACTCAGCATTTTTATATGCTTTTGGAAAAGTCAATCCTTTAACCTTTGTAAGTATTTCAATACAGACTGGAGGTCGCCCATAAGTAAATACATCATAATGAACAGTATCTAAAAACTTCTTTAGCGTAAGTCCGTGCATTGACATTCCAAAATTATAAAATGCTTTTTTTAAAGAAAGAAAGTTTTCTTCACTTGGTTCTATCCAAATATCCATATCACCAGTTGTACGTGAGTACCCTCGCAAAATCACAGAATACCCTCCAACTAAAATATATTTGACTTTTTGTTGATTAAGAGAAATGATGAATTCCTGAAAATCAATATTGAAAATATTATTCATTCTTCTTTTTTTCCACAAGAAAAAACAGATCTGTCCATACGAATATTAAAATCATACGCCAAATCAAATGCAGAACAGGTCAAATACCAGGCTGCCTGAAGTCTTTCTTCCGGTTTTTTTGATTTCCAATAGGAAGTCGAATTTTTAGTCGATTCTTCAAATGATTGAATAGTAAAGCTTTTCCTGTCTAATCTATACATGATATTATTTTTTACTACTTTGCAGCCCTTACATGGCTAATATAATGAATCCAATTTACAAATTTGTATTTCCTGCTTTTTTACTGCTTTCTGTGCTCCATACTGCTTGTAAAAAACCAGCAACTGAAACAACGATCACACTTGATGATTACCAAATCGAGGCCGGTTTCCAACTGGAAGTCATAGCTTCCGAGCCACTGATCAATTCTCCGGTAGCGATGGATTTTGACGACCAGGGCCGGCTCTGGGTCTTGGAAATGCCAGGCTATATGCCCAATATCAATGGGACGGGAGAGGAGGAGCCAGTTGGTCGCATTGTCATTTTGGAAGATCAAAATAGCGATGGTCATTTTGAAAAAGCAAAAACTTTTCTCGATGGGCTGGTACTGGCCAGGGCAATGAAACTCGTATATGGCGGTGTGCTATACGCAGAGCCTCCGAATCTCTGGTTTGTAGAAATAGCGGGAGATAAAGCGGGTAAGAAAACCTTGGTAGATCCCGAATATGTGGTCGGTGGAAATGTCGAACACCAGCCAAATGGCCTGGATTTGAACATTGACAACTGGATTTACAGCGCAAAAGGGGTATTTCGATATCGCTTGAAAAATGGAGAATGGCTCCGGGAACGGACAAGTTTCCGTGGACAATGGGGAATCTGCCATGACGATACAGGCCGACTTTTTTATAATGATAATTCCAATCCGCTATATGGGGATTTTGTGCTACCTAACCAGTTGAATCAAAATCCTTTTTTTAAAAATGAACATGGGGAAAACGAGGTCATTATTACCGATCGCAGGGTTTTTCCAATACAGGCAACCGCAGTCAACCGGGGGTATATCGAAGGCATGTTAGATGAAAATAATTTTTTAAAAACCTTTACCTCTGCTTGTGGACCTGTGATTTATCGCGGCGCTGCTTTCCCGGAAGGCTTTGAGGGAAATGCCTTTGTGTGTGGACCTGAAGCGAATCTAGTCAAACGGCTCACGCTGACTCAAAACGACTATACTATTGAGGGGGAACAAGCCTATGAAGGGAAAGAGTTTTTGATCTCTAATGATGAAGCTTTCCGACCCGTCAATTTGTATAATGGTGCCGACGGTGCGCTGTATATCGTCGACTATCATCATGGGATCATCCAGCATAAAGTCTATATGACCGCTTATCTTCGGGAGCTATATCTGGAAAGAGGTCTGGACACTATTGTCAACTATGGCCGGATTTTGAAAGTTAGTCATACCGATACGGAGGGGGTAGATTTTAGCGAAAAAAGTAACCTGGAATTGGTTCCCTTGTTAAAGCATAAAAATGGCTGGGTAAGGGATAGAGCGCAGCAGATTTTGATTCAAAAACAGGCAACGGATGTTGTTCCCAATTTAAAACAATTAGCGATTTCTTCCCCTGCCGGCTATGGGGTAATTCATGCGCTTTGGACATTGGAAGGATTAGACCGTCTCGATCATGAACTACTCCTTAAAGCTAGCCAAAGTCAAAATCCTGAAGACGTCATTACAGCCGTTCGATTATCCGAAGAAATTTACCGTCCTGCGGAGAGCCTCCCGATATTGCAAGCAGCACTGGATAAAAAAAACAAGCGCATTGATTTACAGATTTGTCTCACAGGAGGTAAGCTCAACGAAAAAGCTTTTGTGCTGATTCAGGAAGTCTTAGATCGTTATCCACAAGACAGCCTATTCATCGAAGCAGCGCTCAGTAGCCTGGCGGGTAAGGAAAAAGTATTTCATTATTTTCTTACTGTGGAAAGTGAAAAACCAGACCATTATCCGATACTAAACTATCTGGTGGATATTATCCAAAGTGATAAAAAGCTGCCGATTGAAAAAAAATATACCGCGGATACGGATACCAAAACCAAAGGGCTCAAACTCTACCGACAACATTGCGCCGCCTGTCATGGAGAAGATGGCTTGGGTAATAAAAACCTGGCACCGCCCATCTACGATTCCAATTATATCAAAGGTGATCCCCAAAAATTAATCCTGATCGCCCTCCATGGTCTTCAGGGGCCGGTCACGGTCAATGGTCAGCGCTATGAATTGAATGCGGTCATGCCTGGACTCAAAGACAACCCGGACTTATCCAATACCGATATCGCTAATATTCTTTCTTTTGTCCGCAATGCTTTTAGTAATGAACACCAGGATGTAACACCGGAAGAAATTCAATTGGAACGAAGTAGGGAACCTAAGGGGGTGATGTATACGGAGGAGGAATTGGGGATTGAGGATTGAGGATTGAGGATTGAGGATTGAGGATT
>JBLHJZ010000542.1:0-3946 GCA_047619515.1 Saprospiraceae bacterium
TGGAATATCCGTTGGACGAAAACGCCGGGAGTGTGTACAAAGTTTGGGTCAAGTTCGCCGGGTTCTACCAGTTCTTCGACTTCGGCGATAGTGATCTTTCCGGCCATAGCCATTGCGGGGTTAAAATTGCGAGCGGTTCCTTTAAAAACAAGATTGCCAAAGCGATCCCCTTTCCAGGCTTTTACGATAGCGAAATCAGCATAGAAGGCATCTTCTAAAATATGCGGTTTTCCATTAAAATACCGGACTTCTTTGCCTTCAGCGACTTCAGTTCCAAACCCGGCAGGCGTAAAGAAAGCAGGTATTCCGGCACCTGCGGCATAACATCTGGCAGCTAAAGACCCTTGAGGCACTAAGTCCACTTCAAGCTCTCCACTGAGCATTTGGCGTTCGAATTCATCATTTTCACCTACATAAGAAGAGATCATTTTTTTGACTTGCTTTTTTTGTAAGAGTAAACCTAAACCGAAATCATCCACTCCCGCATTATTGGAAATACAGGTTAGGTCGGATATTCCTGCCTTAACCAGTTCGCTGATACAATTTTCAGGAATGCCACAAAGTCCAAAGCCCCCGAGCATCAAGGTCATACCGTCTTTGATTCCCTGAATCGCTTCTGCTGCATTTGCTACTACTTTATTCATATTTATTTATTAAGATTCTGGTTTAGCCAAAACTAATATTTTCAAGTGAATATTAAGTAGCTTTGGCAAGTTTTTTTCGAAAAATTTATAATTATAAAGCCAGCTTAAAATTATTCATGCTTAGAACCCAAGTAATTAATGAGTGAACTGTTATCTATATCCGATTCCTTTAATATTGCCTGGCACCAATGGGGCATTGCTTTTTTGGCCGCCTTTACTTTAGGTTTCTCCAAGGCGGGGATCAAAGGCTTAGGCGTGGTGATCGTGACCCTGATGGCGCTGGTGTTTGGCGGGAAAGTTTCCACAGGAATTGTTATCCCCTTATTGATTGTCGCTGATATCCTTGCGGTCATATATTACAACAGAAGTGCGGACTGGCATTATCTCTTTAAGCTATTGCCGTGGATGGTAATCGGTGTTTTACTGGGCGTCTATGCAGGGAAAGACTTACCCGAGGTCATTTTTAAACAGGGGATGGCGGTCATTATTTTGATTACGGTAGCGATGATGTTTTGGTGGGATCGACAGAAAGAAGCAAAGATTCCCGAAAATTGGTGGTTTGCTGGTGTAATGGGATTGAGTGCCGGATTTACGACAATGATTGGCAACCTGGCAGGAGCCTTCACTAATATCTTCTATTTAGCGATGCGCATACCTAAGAACGTGTTTATCGGCACTACAGCCTGGCTATTTTTTATCATTAATATATTCAAACTACCTTTTCATATCTGGGTTTGGGAGACCGTTGGCTGGGAGACCTTTGCGGTAAATTTGCGGTTGATCCCAGGAGTGTTCCTCGGTTTCTATGTCGGGGTCAAAGTGGTAGAGCGAATCCATGAGGAAGCCTACCGAAAGATGATTTTGATATTGACGGCGCTTGGAGCGATTATGATTTTTTTAAGATAGAAAGATAGGGGTCAAAGGCCAAAGGTCAGGATTGCTTCTGTTTTGCAGACTACTGAATTAAGGCATTTCTAAGCTCCTGACCACTAAAATATTGTGTATATTCGCAAAAAAAGGAGATACTTTTCAAAAATGAAAATAAAATTCCTGTTATCCATCGCTTTTCTTTTGGTCACCCAGCTTATGTTTGGTCAAAAAAGCGCAGTCGGAGTCGGAGAAGACTTGATCGAGCCTCAAATTTCAATAAAGAGAACTACCCAGCACATCACCCTTGACGGCATCCTGGATGAACCTGCTTATTTCGAAGGAACTGCCGCAGAGAAGTTTTGGCAATATTTTCCATCAGATAGCCTTCCCGCCAAAGGACAAACGGAGATATACATGACCTATGACGATGTCAATATTTATGTCGGTATAAAATGCTATAGTATTGATAATGATTTTATAACGCCTTCCCTTCGCCGGGATTATTCTTTTCGTGGCAATGATAATATCAGTCTGCTCTTTGATACTTATAATGATCAGACGAATGCTTTTCTTTTTGGTATAAATGCTTTCGGGGTCCGGAGAGAAGCGTTGCTTTCCAATGGTGCGCGGCAAAGGGGAGATTTTAACGCTTCCTGGGACAACAAATGGGATGGAGAGGTAAAACGCTATGAGGATTATTGGATTGCTGAATTTCAAATCCCTTTTAAAACGATTCGCTATGCGGAAGGAAGTACTAAATGGCGATTTAATTGCTATCGAAATGATACCCGATATAATGAACTAACTAGTTGGATGAATATTCCTCAAAACCGGATCATTATGGATTTGACCTATATGGGAGATTTGATATGGGATGAGCCATTAAAAAAACCAGGGAAGAATATTTCTGTGATTCCCTACCTCGCGGGCGCCGTGACCCGGGATTTTGAGAATCTTACACAAACTAAACCAGATTATGATTTTGGATTTGGAGGAGATGCCAAGATCGGCATTACTTCGGGTTTGAATTTAGACCTGACCATAAATCCTGATTTTTCACAAGTGGAAGTTGATCAACAGGTCACGAATCTCGATCGTTTTGAAATTTTCTTTCCCGAAAAGCGACAGTTCTTTTTGGAAAATGCCGACCTCTTCGGAAGCTTTGGAACCGGTAGGGCAAATCCTTTCTTTTCCCGCCGGATTGGGGTGTCCCTGGATACCATTACGGAGACCAATGTACAGAATACTATATTTTATGGAGTGAGATTGAGTGGTAAGCTAAATGAAAAATTCCGGGTTGGTTTGCTAAATATGCACACTGCCAAGCAGGAAGAGAATGACTTGCCAAGTTTTAATTATACGGTTGCCGCCCTGGAGCATCAGGTTTTTAAAAGATCCAATATTGCTTTTATTTTCGTCAATAAACAGTCAATAGATGCGGAAGATTTTGGAACGACTTTTAATAAATATGATCGAATAGCCGGGATTGAATACCGCCTTGCTTCAGCTGATAATCGATGGTCCGGAAAAACATTATTTCATCATGCTTTTACCCAGGATGATCAGCAACAAAAATTCTCCCATTTTACCCAGATTCAGTTAGAAGAAAGAAAGTACCGTTTTGAATGGGTGCATATGCTGATCGGAAATGGCTTCAATGCAGAAGTGGGGTTTGTGCCCCGGAGGGATATTGTTTTTTTGAGCCCTGAGATAGGGCTAAATTTCTTTCCTGATAAAGGAAATGTAAGTCGGCATAATATAAATCTGGATTTCCGCTCCATTTATAATATTGGCAATGATGGTAATACCATCCAACCGGATTTTGGGTTAGCAGAGTGGGGCTTTGAAGCGGAATGGAGCGTGTCGTATAAAAACGGTTCTTCGCTGGAAGTCCAACCGGAATTTCAGCATGTATTATTATTTGAAGATTTTGATCCGACCAGGGTACAGGAAGAGTCTATCTTTTTGCCAGCCGGAAATACCTATTCGTATACCAAGCTGGAGTTTAGTTATAATTCCGATCAACGAAAAAAGTTTTTCTATCGCATTGAACCTAATATCGGACAATTTTATAATGGTTTTAGAACCGGTATCGAAGGAACGGCTACCTATCGATATCAGCCCTACGGATTTATCGCTTTGAAATTTAATTATAATTTTATCCAACTCGACGATCCTTTTGAGCCGGCACATCTTTGGCTAATCGGCCCGCGAATTGATCTCACTTTTTCTAAAAAAATATTTTTAGCCACTTTTATCCAGTATAATAATCAACTCGACAACTTCAATATCAATGCAAGGTTTCAATGGCGCTTCCAGCCGGTATCAGATTTCTTTTTGGTGTATACGGATAATTATATCACAAGCCCTTTTGATCAGTTTGGGGCACGGAACCGATCTCTTGTGGCTAAGGTGACTTATTGGTTGAACCT
>JBLHJZ010000543.1:0-3934 GCA_047619515.1 Saprospiraceae bacterium
AATAATCTAAATAAAAATGAAAAGAATCCTCCTACCCATAGATTTCTCTGAAGCAGCTGCTAATACCTTAAAATTTGCCCACCAATTAGCCATTGACAAGGGTATGGAATTGAGTCTCCTTTACTGTTATCCCCGTGAGGAGTATAACCGTAAATATGATTTTCCAGATACAGATTATGATGAGGGAATTCGGATCATGCTATCGGATTTTTACCATAAAAATATTATAGACCAAAAGGGCGCACCTCAGTTTCTTGCAAAGGCAGGCCCTGTTTTAGAGCAAGTCATCCAACTCAGTATAAATTATCAACTTATCCTGCTCAACTATAAAAAATCTGGTTCTTCCATTAACAGGTGGTTTGGTGGCCGCTCCACGGCTATTGCCTCTTTGGCTTTTTGTCCTGTAGTTATGGTGCCTATATCCGCTAAATATTCCTCCTGGGATTGTATCTGGCACATCAAAAGAAAAGATAACGAAGACAAAATTATTGATCCCTGGATAAAGAAACTGGCAATAAACCCTTTAGCCATTCAGCCTAAATTTCTGGAGCAACAAACGTTCATTTCTTTAATCTGGAAGTCTATGGTTGCCTATATAAAAAAGCCTCAGGAAACGATTCGCCAGACAATTATCGAAGCCGCTCCATCTCAGGAAATTAATCTTATACTACTCGTAAGTCATCAAAAGGATAGTTTTCAAAGGTTCATTCAAAATGAAGCCATACAAATCCTTTTTGAGTTTGGAATTCCGGTGATGATTTTTCAGGCAAAAACAAGTGACTTAGATTAGAACTTGTCCTCTATGAGCTGACCAAGCTGATTTAAACAAGCAAAGATATAAGTTCAGGATTATCCAATTTCTCAATCAGGCGGGCAACCAATTGTTTGACTTTCGGGTCGGAGTTGTTTAACAAATACCGGAGACACTCAAATTCGCTGGGAATATCGATATTCAGGTTTCGAATAGCTTCTTCTGATATCGTTTCCAACATGGCGGTTTCAATGATTGGAATCAGTATCTTTTTTAATCCAGGTTCTAGTAAATTATCTAAAAACTCAATAGCATTTAAGCGTAGATCAGGTAAATCACTGTGTAATCCTCTGTAAATAGAAACAATATCTGCGGAATTGTATTTGAGACCCAATAATCGGAATATTCGTTCTAAATTTCGATCCAGACGGTTTTCCAATAAACTGACTAATCTTGCTCTCGCTTCCTTAATTTCGCTTTCTTTTTGAGTGGCTAAGTCTTCTTTACCCAATTGAAGATCGAGATTGGTTTGAGTGTACAACACCGAAAGCGTTTCCTGAAACTTTTTAGCTTCACTAAGGATTCGATGCAGTACCGTTTTTTTACTAAAAGACAAATGGGGGTTCTTATTGCGAAGGGAGTTAAGTCCTCGTAAAGCTTCCTGCCTTACCATCAGATCGTCATAATCCTGCAATTCAAATAAAAAATCTACCGCCTTTTGAGTATTGATTTGCTTGACAACGGAAGGGATTATTCTAAGAATTTTTAGATTAATATCTGACTCTTTAGCGGCAGTGATCAAAACAGCTACTATTCCTCTTCCATAATGAACTAATGCTTGTTGGGCAGGAAGGCGTAGATTGTCGTTGCCCAACAAATCAATGAGTTCATCCAGAAACTGTGGATGCATGGTATCGCCAGCTGATTTGATCGCCTGTCTGGAGTACTCCATATTATCACTAAACATATATTGGCGCAAATAGGGATATAAGGAAGTAATACCTGAATAACCAATTGCTTTGAGGAGACCCAAGGTGCAAAATATTCTTTGTCTTTCATCGGGTATTAAGGGTACTTTCTTCAGGTTTTCTAAAATCCATTGTTCCAGATGGAATAAAGATTTCATTTCCGGGTTTAGGTGGGTTTCTTTGGCTAAACTAACCAGCGCAGCGTATTTGATTTGATAATCAGTATGTTGTAAATAGGAATTGATGAGCGGAATACGATCGACTGACCCATGTGTCAAAAGGTATTCAAATACTGCGATCTTTACTTTTTGGGAAGGGTCATTGACCATAGGTTCTATCTTTTCAATGAGTTTGTATTTTCGAAAGAAATACAAACTTCGAATGGCCTCTGATCTAATCAGGTCGGATGGGTGATTAATCAGATTTTGAATCGAATCAAAAAAACGATCATCAGGCTGTTCCTGTATTTTTTGTAGTATGAAAAGGATCTGTTTTTCTGAACCCTCTTCCAATACTTTTTTCATTCCTCCGATTACAGATGTATTCCGAATGTCAATGAATCGTTTTTTGGGCTCTTTTGTAAAATCGATTTTCTGTCGAAATGTTTTAAAATATTCACCTCTTACCTGGTAGGCAAAATAAATCCAGATCAATATCAATATCAATATCAAAATATTAATAGCCACCGTAGATAGATCCAATCCTTTTACTAAAAAGATCAGCATCAGGCCACTAATACCTGTGGCCAAACTATCAATAAAAACATCAATAAAAGTCTTGGTTTGATTTTTTACCTCTTGAGCAATTGGAAGAATCAATAACTCCATTGCTGCTTTATTGACAGACTGCTTGAGGCCACCGTCTGCCATCTTGAGGAAGATTGCCGCTAGTAATAGTTCAGGCATAATTAATAATAAAACAACTGCCACCAGGATACTCCCAGGCAAGAGAAACAAGGAAGATCCCACACCAAAAGTACCCACTAGTTTTCTGGTGACAAACAACTGAATGAGCAAGGATATTACATTGAAAGTAGAAAACCAAAATCCAAAAAAAGCAGTCAATTCATCAGGGTCCTGAATAATCGAAGAAGCAATTCCACCAAATTGATAATCTACTAATTTGGCAATGATCACACTCACACCGACGATAATGGCGATATAAGTCAAATGTTTTGACCGCAAAATTTGCTTAAAAGGATGAATACTAACAGTTTTTGTCTTTTTCTTTTGCTGGAAATCAGTTTGTGTTTCTTTTACTTCTCTTTTCCAAATACGCCGGGTCACCGGAATACAGATAGCCAGAAATACAGCACATATAAATGGTAAAAATTCGCTGCTCATAAATTGCGCCAAAACGGATGTCAGATATCCGCCAAAAATACCTCCGGCAATGGCTCCTGCTCCTACAAAACCAAATAATCGCTTTGCTTCTCTGGCATTGAAAACGATATTAGCCAATACCCAAAATTGCGAAGTCGCCAATAAAGCAAAAATAGCTACCCAAACATAAAACAGATAAAGTATCGCTCCTTCGAGGATATTCATCCGAAGAAAAAAACCAAATAAAATCAAGCTGACTACAGATCCGTAAAGTGTACCCACCATGAGCTTACTCATGGCAATCTTATTTATCATTCTGGAATACAGGGTAGAAACGATCCCTGCGACCAGCGCAACCAATAAAAAAGCGTAGGGTAGTTGTTCTATACCAAATTTTGATAAAAATAGCGCATTTACCGTGGGTTTGACAATCAGCAACGTCGATATAATCAGGAAAATATTGAACTGCATCAACAAGGCACGATTCAATTCTCCTTCGCGGATATCAAAAGTTTTTCGGAGAAAAAAACTAATAGCCTGATTAAGTTTTATGGTTTTCAAGTAGCTTTGTTTATCAGTTTTTCGACTTCATAGATCAAAGCCCTCATTATTTTTTCCCCATCCGGATGATCAACTAAGGCAGTCAAGATATATTTTCTTTTGGGTCCCCAAACCAATGCCGAATCAGAATGAAAGGACTGCCAGGAACCGGATTTACGAAAGACTCTTGCTGATGGAGCCACGATATTAAGTGAATTAACAAATTTATGATGAATATGCGAGTCCGCCATATATTTCAACATTTCCTGTGACCTTTTTGTACTGACCAGTTTACCTTGCATCATCATATAATAAAACCGGCAAATCTGGGTAGCGGTAGCGGCATGACTCAG
>JBLHJZ010000544.1:0-3919 GCA_047619515.1 Saprospiraceae bacterium
ATTTTTCAAGATCAAATGGAAGCTATTGAGGCGAGTAGTCTCAGAAGAGGAGAAACCGAGGTAAATCTAGCGCTGTTGACAGATGGGCTGCGTTCGGAAAGAGAACAGGGGATTACTATTGATGTGGCCTATAGGTATTTTGCGACGCCTAAGCGAAAGTTTATCATTGCTGATACGCCAGGGCATATCCAGTATACCCGTAATATGGTCACCGGTGCCTCTACTGCCAATGTGGCTTTGGTGCTGATAGATGCGAGGCACGGAGTGGTTGAACAAACCCGGAGACATGCGATTATTGCTTCTTTATTACAAATACCGCACTTGGTAGTTTGTATCAATAAAATGGATTTGGTGGACTATGAGGAAGCGGTTTATGAAAACATAAAAGAAGATTTTGAAAAGTTTGCAGCGAAACTTGATATAAAAGATATTCATTTTTTACCAATATCAGCGCTAAAAGGAGATAATGTCGTGAATCGATCGGAGCAAATGGATTGGTATGGAGGTTCCACACTTATGTACTATCTGGAAAATGTACACATCGCCAGCGATCAAAATTTTATTGACACCCGTTTTCCTGTGCAATTAGTGATCAGACCTAATACCGATGAGTTTCATGATTACAGAGGTTATGCCGGCCGGATTGCAGGAGGTGTTTTAAAGAAAGGAGATAAAGTCATGGTTTTGCCGTCGGGTTTCACCTCGATTATTAAAAAGATAGATACGATTGATGGAGAGCTGGAAGAGGCATTTCCTCCTCAATCCGTCACTGTTTTATTAGAAAATGACATTGATGTGAGCCGAGGAGATATGATTGTGAGGGAAAACAATCACCCCATTACCGGACAAGATATTGAGGTGATGATTTGTTGGTTTAATGAAAGACCTTTACAGCTTAATGGGAAGTACACGATCATGCATACGACCCAGGAAGCCCGATGCATAGTTAAAAATATTAGATATCGTTTGGATATCAATACCCTTCATAGGGATTTAGAAAACCCGGAAATAAAGATGAACGGTATCGGGAGAATTGTGGTAAGAACTACCAAGCCTTTATTTTACGATGCTTATCGTAAAAACCGGATCACCGGGAGTGTTATTTTCGTGGATGAAGGGACAAATGAAACCGTTGGTGCGGGAATGATTATTTAATGTTTTTCTCCACACCGCTAGACATTTCCCCTAAGCCCGCCTCCCAGCCTCCTAAAGGAGGAGCTGCTTATTCACAAATGTCTAGCGGTGTGGTTTTTCTTTAAAAAGCTTAAACTAGTTTATTAAAATGGCGACAGAATCTAGACTTAGAAGTATCCTGAAGGCGGTTTCGTGGAGGGCAATTGCTACCAGTACCACGTTTTTATTAGCTTATTTTGTTTTTAGTTCAGTGGAGTGCGCGGATGTTTTAGAAAAATCTTTCACTGTTGCAGGTCTTGAGGTTGTCATAAAGTTGATTATTTATTACCTGCACGAGAGGGCATGGCAAATGGCACCGAGAGGATCTATAAGAAAAATGTTTTCTTCGAGGTAGTGAACATAAAGAGTTGATCAAAACTCATACTTTCTATCTGCAATATTCATTCTGAACCCTCCACCGATATAGCTGGTTGTCCGATCCCGTTCATCCAGATCGCTACCTTGTTTTCTATAAAAATAGTGAAGATCAATATACATATTGTGGTATAACTGATAACTAAGATCAATTCCTAGTAATACGGTATTAGTACCTATCCCCTGCCCTATTTCATTTCCAATGTCCATTTCACGGGTGTTATGACTGATATTAAGGTTAGCACCCCAATTAGTATTAGCCTCGTCTTCGCCATAATTCATAAACATCAGGCGGGAATCAATGATGAATTTACTGAATGGCTGATACCTGATTTTAAAAATATATTCTTTAAAATTAGCACCTAAAGGATGTGCTAATGGTTGATTATAATGTGAATAGCTAGCAGAACTATCTCGATGAGTGTAGGTATATGGCCGGACAGCATTATATTCCACCTGTGTATCCAAGTGATCGATTCCGAAAGTATTGATGTATTTCAAACCTAGCTGAATCCCGTATTTATTAGCCCACCAACCTCTTCTTTCTATAAAAAGTTCATCAAATTTAAACTCGTCAAGCATAAGTTGGCCATAGAGTTGGAATCGATTAAAAAGATTCCATTTTGCATTGAGTCCAAGAAGGGCGTTGTCAGGGCTTCCGATATAATGTTCAACAGTACGATAAAGGATAATAGGATTGAGATATTGGAGTTCGAATTGGTTGTTTCTGCTAAAGACAATCGCTTCATAAAGCCCAATAGAGAGGTTTTTTGAAAGCTTGAAATCGATATAATGAGCAGCAAGGTATTTTTTGGGAATTAGGTTGTCTCCAGGTATTCTGCTGCCAGGCAAAGCGGCCAACTCGGCAAAAATATTTTGAAAATGTATCCTCCAGACTTTCGTGTTGAATTTTAAATAGAAATAATTACTTCCAAAATCAGAGAGTAATAAAGAGCGATATCCATTGCCTATGAAATTTCTACCGTGACCAAATTGCATCCCTACATGACGAGTGAGGTTAAAGCCAATATAGCCTTGTGCTGTTAAATAATCATATCCGTTTGTAATATCAAAGACTTGGCTCTTATAGTTTTTGAATAAATTGGATCCTGGTATTGCACCGTCTTTTGCGATCCTATCGTTTACATAATCCGCAAACCGGCTTTGATTTTCTAATATGTTGGAATAAAAATAAATCCGGTCATCAATAGATCCCCTGATTTCTACTCCCCTTGTATTTTGGAAAACCAGTTCGTCATCGTTCTTTGCTCTTGCCAGTTTGAAGTTTATAATCGGGTTGAGCTTGAGGTGGAAGTAGTCCTGATCCAGTTCGAAGAAGTTGGCTGGTGTCTTATAGAAGTGCTTTAAGATTGGTTTGTCTCTGGTTACGTAATGGTTACTCCTTTTACTGGCTGCTGGCTGGTTGCTTTTTAGGTGATAAAAGGTATTTGTACTATCAACATATACTTTTGTGTAGGTTGGCTCTTTGGCGCCGGTGAGGGCGGTAGAAAACTCCGATTGTCCCAGCCATTCGTTATTGTCGTTAAAGATATAATATAAATCTTTTCGGTCGAGCGCTGTTAAGGTGGTAGCAGTACTATCAATTTGGATGGCGTACCGGGTAAGGTCTCCTCTGAGGTAAGGTTTTGTACTGGAATGATAAGGAGCTTCAATACCGGACATGATTTCTAGTCGGTCACTGATATGGTAGCTATCAGTGCCTAGCGGAATGGCACTTCCTTGAGCAATGAGAGTATAAGTCGAAAAAATAAACAGGATAGCGGTGATAAATCCTTTCTCCATAATCTTTGTATCTGGGTTAATCGTTTTTATTATGCAAAGAAGGAGCTAAGGTCGTATAATTTATTGAATCAGGAAATATTTTTCGTATAAGTAGGGCTGATTCTTATATGTGTTTAAACCAGTTAGGGGATGTTACCATTATTGTAACATCCCCTAACTACGACTCAATCCTGAATCGCTATATAATTAGATTTGCCTAAAAGACAAATTAATCGACGGACTCAAATTTTTGCTTTTTGTAGACTGCCTTAAGAATTTCAGCTCTTCTTTTTACAGATGGCTTTGTAAATTCTTTTCTTCTTCGGATTTCATTGATCACGCCTACTTTACGGTGTTTGTTTTTATAACGTTTTAGTGCGCGGTCAATTGATTCGTCGTCTTTGATTTCAATAATTAGCATCTAGCAATAAGTGTAAATGATTAACAAATAATTTTTTCTTATTCTTTTAGAAACACAAGACTTAGCTTAAATTTCCAAAAGGATTGCAAAGATAAGTCTTTTTTTATAAAAAAGGAGTTTTTACAGAGAATAATGTTTGGCAGAGAACGTAACTACTTGTTTACTCAG
>JBLHJZ010000545.1:0-3918 GCA_047619515.1 Saprospiraceae bacterium
ATTGGACAGGTACACAGCATGCTGAAAATGTATTGATGCTGGACAATACAGCATTGGTAAGGGCCTATTTTTCCGGGTTTGAGCAGCTTTGGGAGGAAGTAGTGCCATTAAGCGCCGTGGCGAATAAGAAACCGCCGAAGCCCGCTTTTCAAAAACTTTTTCAACCCATTATTTGGAATGTCCACGATCTCCGGCATGCCATAATCTTGAAAAAGACTAAGGCTTGTGTTTCCGTTTTTAAAGAAGAAGAGCTATTGATTTGGAAACAGTGCTTGCTACAGCAGCGGCATTTTTTAAAAGTTAATACCAACTTTTTCGAACAGCACCCTGGAGACTGGGCAGCGGAAGTCTTTGAAGAATGGTCGCTGGGAATAGGCGTAAGCAAAAAGCAATTACTCAATAATTATTGTAAGCGGATGCAGTCGGGGGATATCATTTTTACGGCTTCCCCAAAAGAAAAATTAATCGGCGCCGGTATGGTTGGATCAAGTCCTGAGCCCGGTTATTTGCAAAATTATTCTTTTAGCCGTTTTGTGCAGTGGTTTGAATTTTCGGAAAATGCCGGCCGTCTGGAGCGATTACCTTGTCATCATTTTGGGCGATTTTATGGATCGGGGCTTCGGGTCTTGAGCTTGCTGGAGGAGAGGAGGGCGGTGGCTTGAGCTGTTAGAATAGAAAAGGAGTCAAGGAGCCAGGGGGTCAAGAAAACTTAGGATTCTTGACACCTTGACTACCGGACCCCTTGACTACTTTTTCAAGATATTTCACTAGTTCTGATAAATAAACTTTTCACTGGTAATTTGACCATCTTTCCATTGCTGTACCGTCACCTGCGTATAATTTCGATCTCCCCATTCTTTATGCGTGTAATCGAATCCCCATTCTACGGTTGAGACACCGGCTTCTTCACTGATGAGAACGTTCTTCACTTCAGCACCCCGAAAGGCGGTAAGGTTATTTACAAATTCTTCCTCGAATTTGCGGCAGGCCACCTTTCCTTCTCTGATAGGGTGGCTATTATCCTGCATCACAATATTGTCCGCATAGAATTTGTCGAATGCTTCAAGCATTTTGCCTTCCAAAATCATGTTGTTTAGTTCGGTTACCTTGTCTTTAATAGAGCTCATAAAGTTTTATTTTTTAAAATGATGTAATAACAATTAATGTATAAACATCTATTTCGTTATTTTTGTTTTGTGGAAGCTTTATTTTTTTGATTTTTTTTTCTGTCTGTTTATCGACTACATTTTCGAAAAAGCTTATCCTGACGCCATCTTACGTATTTACGATCAATTTGGAAGGGTAGTAGTCAATGACCCTCAACTGGATTCCGGGATACGGAAAGGGTTCAATAAATTTGTTTTAGACATTAAAACATTACCGAACGGCCAATATTTTCTAAGTATCACGGATGGCGGCCAGCTACTGAAAAGCAAGTCTTTTTTAGTTGTGGATTAAATGATCAGGTTAACCAAATTATATTTTTTGTTTACCTTATTTTAAATAAAATCATGTAAGGGGGAGTTTTTACTTTTTAAAACTCAATCACCCTTCTATGTAATTCTTTCTGATTACATGCTTAAAAAGAGTTAGAATAGTTCAGTACTTTATGCTAGAGCCTGTCGATCCCCACCAGGATGTGATAATCCTTGAACCGGTTGAATACATAAGCAGCTTTCCGATCTCTAGAGGTTCCAAAATCTTTTGATCCCTGACCAGTTCTATGGCCAGGTAGAGCCCTTCTGCGTGGAAATCCCGGAAAGGTTTCCATGAGCTTTGCGTATAATTAGTAGTTTAAGCCCTGCTAAACGAAATAATATTGTTTTCAAAACTTAGCTGATGACAAAGCTATTGTTTAGTATAATTTTCCCATTTTTGCATATTTATATAACCCTTAAACACAATTGAGAACCTACCTCTTCTCATTTTTAAGCCTTCTGTTTATTTATCCCTTTGGACAACTCTCTGCCCAGGAGTACACTGTCAGCGTACAACAATTCGGCATTGAAGAAGGGCTCGTTCACCGTATCGTCAGGGACGTTTATAAAGATAAAAATGGATTTCTATGGATCCTTGGTTATTTTACTCCTTTGCGATATGATGGCTATGAGTTTAAATCCTATCCTTTTGAACTTTCTACAGGCCGTACCCTCAATATTGGAGAAGACGAAGAAGGTTGGATATGGATGGTACAAGAAAATGGGGCGTCAGCAGTTTCAAGCCTATTTTTCCTAAACTCTTTAACAGGTGAAAATCTTAAAAAAGAAGACCGGCTTGGATGTGAAACTGCTGCCCAATTAGATATACTTCTAAATAGGGAAGCCTACCATTTTTATTGCGACAAAAAAAAGGGTGAAAAAGAAAAGTGGTATTTCGGGGGCAGGGATCACATTATGCTGTTTGATGTTAAGACCGGATTGGAAAAAATATCTTTTCCCAATACTGGAACTGAACCTATACATATAGCATTAATTGATAGTAAAGGTAATTTTTGGATTCATGGCGAAAACGGATTAATTAGAAAATTGAGCGCTGACGGTGTGCAATTGGACAGCATAAAGATAACGGATCATATTCTTGATAAATCATTTTGTTTTAAGGCCAATACTTTTTTTGAATGGCAAGGCCATGTATATGTAAGGGATCTGAGTGCTACAAAGAACCAATTAATCCGAATAGCCGACTCCGGAGAAAAAAAGCTGATTTTTGAAGATCCTGATGGCTATTGTTTTTTTGAGTTTTTAGAAGGGCAGATTTGGTGCCTTGGCTCCGGAGGATGGAAGGTTTTTAACACGGAAGGAGCCTTGATGTATGAATTGAAGCGGAAAGATTATGATCAGAAATTATTTAAAGTCTTTGATGCTGGAGGGATCATTTCGGACGGAACAGGTAAATTTTATTTGAATGGCCCAATGGGCTTCAATATCATTGAGGTTCACAAAAATCCATTTATCCATTACTTTTTTGAGGATGATGGACACCCCTTGCCGATTAATAATGAAGCACGGGGAATCTATGCTCAAAACGATTCCATTGTGGTCAATTTCGAAAACGGTGGCTTAGTTTTATTTAAAAAAGATACCCCAAAGAAATACAATATTTTATCAACGAAAGCGAAAATTCCTTATAAAGGTATTGGGATTGGGTATGACGGAATCTCCATATTAAGAGATGCTTCCAAAAATTTTTGGGTCGGGCATGGCAATTATTTAAAAAAATGGTCTCCCAATTTTTCTAGCAGTAAGCAAATTCCTTTTTCCAGACCTATTCAATCTCCTACGACCTGGTCGATTTGGGAAGATAAATCTGGATGTACCTGGTATTTTACTACGCATGGGTTGGGAAAAAATTGTCTTGATGAAGGGATTCCGACTGAATTTTTATACAAAGATGTGGGGTTTGAATTTAATAACAACTTACTTATTTACCATGTCCAGCCTGACGAAAAAGGTTTGCTCTGGCTGTCTTCAGCACAAGGGATATATCTTTTTGATACAGGGCAAAAAAAAGTAGTAGCTCATTATCATACTAGTGGACAGGGAGAATATCATTTGCCGGTAAATACCATTTACTTTATGCACCAGGGTACTGAGGGTAACAGATGGTTGGGCACTGCATCAGGGTTGTTATTTTGGAATACGACCACCGGCGAAAAAAGATTATTCAAACGTGAGGATGGACTTATCAATGAGATCATTCTCTCTGTCTATGAAGATAATTATAATCGCTTGTGGCTCAGCAGTGATTATGGTATTATGTCTTTCCACAAAGAGACTTTTGAGGTGCAAGCCTATTTAGTCAAGGATGGTATTACCAATATAGAATTTAATAGAATTTCTCATTTTCAAGAACCGGATGGCACCATATATTTTGGCGGAACAAATGGTGTGAATGCTTTTCATCCCAGGGATTTTATAA
>JBLHJZ010000546.1:0-3914 GCA_047619515.1 Saprospiraceae bacterium
ACAGTATTCAGTTGGCAGCCAGCAGTCTGTCCGTGCCTGAAATAAGTGAAGATCATTATTTTTAACAGAACCAGGCTCGTGTTGAGCGAAGCAGAAGTACTGCCCACTGAGAAAGAGGGAAAACAGGACAAACCAGCAATAATTACAGTCTAAACAAACAAAACGGACACTATGTCAGTTAATTTTAATCTAAAATGCCACTATGTCACCAAAATGAATGCAAATTTTGAATCGTACAATTATTGATATAACTTAGGTATAATTCAATCTAGTATACCAAATCAAAAATAATGAACTTAAAAAATTTCACCATAAAATCGCAAGAAGCTGTCCAGCAGGCACAGCAAATTGCAATGGAAAATCAGCACCAGTCCATAGAACCGGGACACCTCCTAAAAGGTGTTTTGGATATTGACGAAAATGTAAGCCCTTTTATTTTCAAAAAATTGGGGGTTAATTTTAAAGCAATACAACTGGCACTCGACAGTATTATAAAATCTTACGCTAAAGTGAGTGGTGGTGACCAATACCTGTCCCGTACAAGTACTGAAGTCCTTCAAAAAGCGAATACTTTTCTTAAGGAGTTTGGTGATGAATATGTAGCTTTAGAACACTTATTATTGGGGATTTTAAAAACCAAGGATCAGGTTTCGCAGATGTTGAAGGATAGCGGCGTTACAGAAAAAGAACTAAAAACTGCCATCTTTGACCTGAGAAAAGGCAGTACCGTAAATTCTTCAAGTGCCGAAAACACTTATAATGCCTTAAAGAAATACGCCACAAATCTCAACGAACGGGCTCGAACCGGAAAACTCGACCCGGTCATAGGGAGGGACGAAGAAATCCGAAGAGTACTCCATATCCTTGCTCGGCGAACTAAAAATAATCCGATACTGATCGGCCAATCAGGGGTTGGTAAAACCGCCATCATCGAAGGGCTGGCGCATCGTATTGTCAATGGAGATGTACCGGAAGACTTACAGGACAAAGATATCTTTTCTTTGGACATGGGAGCGCTGATTGCAGGCGCTAAATTCCAGGGAGAATTTGAAGAGCGACTCAAAGCTGTCGTCAATGAAGTCATCAGCGCAGAAGGAAAAATCTTCCTCTTTATTGATGAGATTCACACCTTGGTCGGAGCCGGTAAATCACAAGGAGCAATGGATGCTGCGAATATCCTCAAACCAGCCTTGGCCCGTGGAGAATTGAGAGCGATCGGTGCGACCACTTTGGATGAATACCAAAAGTATTTTGAAAAAGATAAAGCTTTGGAACGCCGGTTTCAAATGGTAATGGTCGATGAGCCTAACGAAGAAGATGCCATCTCAATCTTGCGGGGATTAAAGGAACGCTATGAGTCCTACCACAAGATCAATATTACCGATGCTGCAGTTATTGCAGCGGTACAGTTGTCTACCCGTTACATTACCGATCGTCATTTACCGGATAAAGCAATTGACCTCATTGATGAAGCGGCTGCCCGTTTGCGATTGGAAATGAATTCGATGCCGGAAGAACTGGACGAAGTCGAACGCCGAATCCGCCAACTGGAAATCGAGCGCGAGGCCATGAAGCGGGAAAAAGATAATGACAAAGTAAAAATTCTTGATAAAGAACTGGCTAACCTGGAAGATACCCGTAATAATATCAAAGCCAAATGGGAAACGGAACGGGGAGTGGTACTGGGTGTACAGAAAGCAAAAGAAGCACTCGAACAATTTAAACTAGAAGGTAACCGTGCTGAACGGGAAGGCGATTTTAGTAAAGCGGCTGAAATTCGTTATGGAAAAATACCTGAAGCGCAGCAGCAGCTTGAGCACTTAAATCTACAAATGGCATTAATGCAGGGAGATGGTAAAATGCTCGTCAAGGAAGAAGTCGATGCAGAGGATATTGCTCAGATTGTAAGCAAATGGACAGGCATACCCGTGACCAGAATGTTGAAAAGCGAGCGGGAAAAACTGGTTTACCTGGAGAAAGAATTACACAAACGAGTCGTCGGCCAGGATGAAGCCGTCGAGGCAGTGGCAGATGCAATCCGTCGAAGTCGTACCGGTCTGTCGAATGAAAAACGACCTATTGGTTCTTTTCTCTTCCTCGGTACCACCGGTGTCGGGAAAACGGAATTAGCCAAAGCGCTGGCCGAATACCTGTTCAATGATGAAAACCTGATGACCCGTATTGATATGAGTGAGTACCAGGAACGCCATGCAGTCAGCAGGCTGGTGGGTGCCCCTCCCGGCTATGTGGGCTATGATGAAGGTGGCCAATTGACCGAAGCCGTTCGCCGTAAGCCTTATAGCGTAATCTTACTGGATGAGATCGAAAAAGCGCATCCCGATGTTTTCAATGTCCTCTTACAGGTATTGGAAGATGGCCGGTTGACGGATAATAAAGGTCGGGTTGCTAATTTTAAAAATTCAATCATTGTCATGACTTCCAATATCGGCTCGGATGTGATTAGGGAGAATTTTGAAAAGATGACAGCGGAAAATAAAGAAGAGACGATTGAGAAAACACAAAATGTGGTTTTTGATATCCTGAAACAATCCGTTCGCCCGGAGTTCCTCAACCGAATCGACGAGGTCGTGATGTTCCGTCCTTTATCTAAAAAAGATATTCGCGAGATTACCGTGTTGCAACTCAATGAAGTGAAAGCAGCATTGAAAAAACAGGAGATAGGAATCGAATTTACAAAAGAAGCGATGGACTGGCTGGCTGAAGAAGGATTTCATCCTGAATTCGGTGCACGACCTTTGAAAAGAGTCATTCAGAAAAAAGTGCTGAATGAATTATCTAAGCGAATGTTATTGAACGAGATTCAGCCGAAAAGTAAGATCATGCTAGATGTGTTCGACGGGACGGTTGTCATAAGACAACCGACAAAAGCAGATTCTATAATAAATAATTAGGGAATCGGTCCGGGCTGAGATGGAAACTGCTTGCAGGCTCAGCCCGGGACTTTTACCAGAAGTTGCTTTTAAACAACTTCCAATAAAATAATACAAAAAAATGAAAGGGAATTTCGATCAATTAATCAACGGTGACAAACCTGTACTCGTCGACTTCCACGCAGAATGGTGTGGTCCATGCAAAACGCAGGCACCTATCCTGGAAGAAGTCGCCAAAGACATAGCTGATAAAGTCCGGATTATCAAAATTGATGTAGATAAAAATCAAGCCATTGCCCAACGCTACCAGGTAAGAGGCGTACCGACTATGGCATTATTTAAAAAAGGACAATTGGTGTGGAGAGAATCCGGTGTGCAATCCAAACAACAAATATTAACTGTAATTAATCAAAATGTAGATATCGCTGTATGAATAGACTCTCAGGACATGTCCCTTAATTAATTAAAACCATACAATTATGAGCCTAATAATTTTTCATGAAAAACAAGAAGTACAGGAATCACTGGACAACTACCTTGACCTTTATTATAATAGGCAAATGAATTATTTTGCCAGTGACTTACTGGAAAAAGGCTTGTCTCATACGGACTTAAAAAAAGGAATTAGTAAGGCTATGATGGCCGCTGAATCCGCTGGAATGGAACTAAGAAAACACTTCCAACTGACTTATACCCAACGTGGCGGATCACTGATCAGTGATTGCAAATTATCTAAATTAGGGTACGCAATGGTCTTGCTCAATGCGCCGGTAGAAAATCCGGTCGTAGCCCGATGGCAGGTAAAAGTCTTGAATAATTTTTTATGACAAATAACCGGAGACTCTTTCTCCTTTGTTTATTCTAAAAGCCTACTTATGAACAGTAACTTAAAGAAGTTAATGACCCCTCATGTCATGACTATCAAAAACAGCACACCATTTACGGAAGCTTGCAGAATGCTTAAAACGTTCGGTATTCATCATTTACCAGTGACAGATGACAAGGGTAAATTAATCGGTATGT
>JBLHJZ010000547.1:0-3901 GCA_047619515.1 Saprospiraceae bacterium
TGCATGGTCCTTTGTTTTGACTTTGTCGATAATGCGCTCGATTTTTCCTTTCTCATCAATGATAAAAGTCGTACGAAGCACACCATCAAATTCCCGACCCATGAATTTTTTTCTTCCCCAAACGCCATAGCTCTTGATCACTTCCAACTCCGTATCAGCCAGCAAACTAAAAGGAAAATCAAACTTGCTGATAAAATTTTGGTGCTTTTTTGGACTATCCGGGCTTACACCTAATAATTCGTATCCGAGTTCTTTAAGTTCCGAAAAATGATCTCTGAGGCTACAAGCTTCTGCTGTACAACCGGGGGTATTATCTCTTGGATAGAAAAACAAGATCAATTTTTTTCCTTTATAATCGAAAAGTTTGATTGGCTCGCTTTTTTCGTTAATCCCTTCGAAGGCGGGTGCTTTATCTCCTGGGTTAAGTTTTGTCATTGTGATTGGTATTGTTTTGAAAAGTAATAACAACCATATTTTATGGCAAAAGTTTAATTTCCAAATCCTTTAATAATGCAAAACTCAAAACATGCTCTTATACTGATTTTGTAGCAGCATTTTTCCGATTTTTCCAATAAGCCAATAAACTAATAGCGGTCAAAATAGCAGCAGCATAATAAACAAAAGAAGGAATCGGAATCGGATCACCAGCGGCATAAGAATGTAATCCGGAGAGATAATAATTGACGCCAAAATAAGTCATAATCACCGAAGCCCAACCAAATAAGGACGCTACGTTAAAAGAGTATGGTCCTCTGAACCCGGGAATAAACCGCATATGCAAAATGAAGGAATAGACTAAAATAGTTACCAGCGCCCAGGTTTCTTTCGCATCCCATCCCCAATACCTACCCCAGGATTCATTCGCCCAAACGCCGCCAAGATAGGTGCCGATACTGAGCATAAACAATCCTCCGATAAGCGTCATCTCACTGATCTGGGTCATTTCTTTGATGATGCGGTTTACATTGATCGCATTTTCTTGATTTTTAAAAATCATGAAAACTAAATTGAGTACGCCAATGATAGCACCGAGCATTAAAAAACCATAACTCCCGGCTACCAGCGAGACGTGGATGGTGAGCCAGTAAGATTTTAAAACAGGAACCAAAGGGGTGATTTCCGGATCCGCCCAACTTAGACCCGCCACCATCAAAATAGTGGAGGCCAATACAGCAGTAGCTGCCAGGGATCCCATTGATTTCCTGCCAAAAATTAATCCTGCCAAAACGGTGGTAAAGCCAATGTAGATCATAGACTCATAGCCATTACTCCAGGGCGCTCTTTCGGAAACATACCATCGCAAGCCCAATCCAAAAGTGTGCATAACGAAGCAAAAAGCGAAAACGCCCAGGGCAATTCTGAAAGGCCATTTTAAATTAACGCCGGGCTTAAAAACGGAAATAAATAACAAGCCTAAAAAGCCAAGTCCCAATAAACCGTACATCAATCCCAGTCTGCTGAACACATTTAACTTATTGAGTAATATTTCCGCATTTACTCTTGTGTTTGACGGTATTACAGCTGCTCCGTTTTTATGCTGATACGCACTTAATTCTTCGATCAATCGATTGGCTAAATCCCAGTTATCATCCCCAATAGCTTTTTGTAAGGTTTGAATATAGCCCGCGTAAAAGCGCTTTGGAAAGGCAGCATCCTCGCGCTGGATAGATTGCCGGTTTACATCTGTAGGAGACTGCCATTGATTATTGGCATCACCCGGAATGGGAAAGGCTTTCATAAAACTACCCGAAAAAACCATACTGCAAATATTGACTTTTTCATCCAGTTTCATCATTTCTTTTTCAAAAACGCCCCTGTCTTTATTTGGGGTATTATAGGCCTGGCGGACATAGTCTTTCAGTTTGTAATCTCCATTATCTTTAAAGAAATCATTATATGCTGCCAATTGGCCTGTTACCAGAATCAAGCTTTTTGTTTGCTCGTGTTTACCCATTTTGATGAGGGGGGTACCATACCAGTCATCCGGGTTGGCGGCCATCCCAAGGATAATCTGTTCCGCAGTCAAGCCATAAAGCGATTCTTTTCTTGAAAGCTTTCTCAAAATTTCACTGGCATAGGTATTCATTGGTTTCATCCTCCCTCTGTGATCCTGCATGATCAGATAACCAAAATTATTGGCATGGTCTGCATCAACTACTTTTATATTTTGTATCGGAGGCGTATAGGCAACTACAGGATTAGAGAAAGCTATAAAAAAACCAATAAAAACTGCGGCTACTGCTTTTTCAACCTGTCTCATATTCTTCAGGTTATTAGCCAACTGCCTGAATCGGCTCTTTTTATTAAAAAAAGTGAGGATCATACCCAGGGTCAATATCGCATATCCGAGATAGGAAATCCACGTCCCCCAAAAATCGTGATTGACACTCAGGTAAGTACCTAGCTCATCCTTATCAAAGGAAGATTGAAAAAAACGATATCCTCCATAATCCAGAATGTTGTTCATGTAAATTCTTTCGTCTCTTTTTAAATGCGCTCTGGCATCAACTAAAGTGACCTCACTTGCATAAGAAGAGGCGCTATTGGTACCTGGGTATTTTTCCATTATAAATTTTCGAAGTTGTAAACCAAAAGGAAGCGAGATATTTTTCGAACCATAAGAAATTGCCAAAGCAGTATTGCCAAGCTGAAAAATTCTTGGTCTTCCTTCCACCCCTTTCCTGCCAAAGACAAATTGTTCTTCTTCCTCATTCCCGCTTTTGACTTTTACTCTTAAACCACCTGTACTGGTACTGCTCATTTTTCTCGAAGAAGAGGAGAGTGTTACCCGGGCATTGGGCATAAAATCCCCAAACACGAAACTTTGTTCTCCACTCGCATAAAGACTTCGTAAAAACAATGGGTGATATTGACCGGGAGGCAAGGTATTTTCTTGCTGGGTAGCCATTTGCGTTTGATTGAAGGTAGTACCTGCTTTAAAAGATAGCTTGCCATCCTGATATTTGATATTAAAAGCAATGGGATCCTCCACATTTTTAAAATTAAAAACAGTCCCCTGAATCCTGGCCCGGTCTCCTTGCTTGACAAAGTATTCTTCTCTCCCGTTCGCTCCGCCTATCACCACTTTAATAGTAGGAACGCCATTGTCGTCACTGACCATCATTTCCTGAGGGTTGGGAATAAATTCTAACACTTCCACATCAATTTGCTGGCCGCCTAAGACATAAGATCTTTTTAGGCGATTATTTCCTCTGGTAGCAAAGAGAACCGGCTCCTCGAAATTAAATTTTTGCTGTCCCTGAATGGCTTCAAAGTTTAGATAGGTATCGGCGGATAAAAAAGTATTAGCAGTATTTCCTTCCCGGATATGCATCATGCCTTCGCTACCAAAATACCGGGTTACTCCAGCTCCGATTATAATAGTAATCATTGACAGGTGAAACGAAAGTACTGCCCATTTTTTTTGCTGGACCAGCCGAAAGCGGAACATATTGACTAGAATAGAAATGCCGAATAATACCAAAAGTAATTCAAACCACCAGGATTTAAAAATAATTTTTTGTGCGGAACTTGTACCAAAATCATTTTCAATAAAAGTGGCAGCTGCAATGGCAATCGCAAAAAGAACAGTATATAAACCGGCTGATGAAGAAGAGAAGAGTCTTCCTAATATTTTTTTTAATACCTTCATTTTAGTATTACTTTAGACTTATTAATTATATCTTCATTGTTTCAGCACCGCACCTTCCATAATAATATCGTATCGGTAACCGGCTCCAAAATCTTTATCCAAAGCAATAGTCCCTTCTAAGGAAATGACAGATCCCAAAGCAATATTCTCGGTCGTCGTTACGGTAATGTCCAAGTCACCCGAAGAGCTGTCCTTAATATGCAGCCAATTCCTGTCCATGATCATGGGATTTGCTTTTACGCACTTTCC
>JBLHJZ010000548.1:0-3900 GCA_047619515.1 Saprospiraceae bacterium
AATATTCAACCAAGCATTGCTCATTCAGATTACAAAAGAACCCATCATCTTCGAAGACCCGAAAACATAAATTGACCAAAGACGCTACATCAACCGGGCAATTATAAAAAGTGTCATACTGCATATTTGGAAAATCCGTAAAGCAAAATTGATTTCCAGGATAAGTGACATAGGGATTTCCATTGACACTCACACTAAATAAGGGATCAGGAGCTCCGAAAATATCGGTACAAGTCGTGGTGGCTAATCCATCCTGCACCGTAAGCTGTAGATGTGCCTGTGAAAATAAACTGGATTGAAAAAGAAGAAAAATGCCGATTAAAAATAGAAATTTTCTCAGCGTTTTTGTTTTTGAGTACTTAAGCTGGTTCAATGTATAAATGTTGTTCATAAAACGATTGTTATAGCCCATCTTGGGAGCATTTGCTTTCTCAGGTTTGTTCTGATAACGATTTCCAATATAAAGTCGCTGCATAATGCTCCTTTACGTCGGTTTTCAGCTAACCCACTATAAATAAAAATCCGGTCTTAATTATTGCTGAACAATTCGTCTTTCTTGTTAAAATGAAGTTAAACCTGGCTGTTTGCAGTCGGCAGTCTTCGACCGCAGTCTGTTCCTTATTTTAAAAACACCATTACTGCTAAACTTTAATGAACGAATCTGACTCTTGGCCCCTGGCCTCTGCCCCCTGTAGAAACTTATCCTTTCGCCCTCCGCTTTATCTCCGTCATCACCAAAGCATACTCGCGGCTCATGTCGCCCGCCACCGCAGAATTTTCCTTAGCCCTTCTTGAAAGATAAGGAACAACATCCTGAACAGAACCGTACACAAGATATTTAGCTACATTATATCCCTGAGCAGCGAGGTTGAATGTAATGTTATCACTCATACCATAGAGCTGGCAAAAATTAAGGTGCGAGTGATTTTTAGGGATTTTCTTTTGAGCTATCAGTTCGGCCAACAGCAGGCAACTTTCCTGATTATGGGTAGCATTGCAGGAGGCTATTTTTTTATAATTATCTACACAAAACCTTAGCGCGGTATTATAAGCATCATCTGTAGCCTGCTTACTGGTATAAATGGGTGAAGCGTATCCCAAATCCTCTGCACGTGCTCTTTCTTTTTCCATATAAGCACCGCGAACCAGCTTGGCTCCAAGCATATATCCTCCTTTATTTGCCCTGTCGAAAGAATCAATCAGATATTGTAAACGGTCATGGCGATACATTTGGAAAGTATTATAAACGATCACCTTTTTAGTGTTATACCTTTTCATCATGATCTCTACCAGGTGGTCTATTGAATCTTGTATCCAGGATTCTTCCGAATCAAAGAACACCCCTACTTTTCGATCATTTGCCACATGGCAGATAGCATCCATTCTTTTCAGGACATTGCGATATTCTTTTTTCATCTCCTTGTTCAGGGAAACGCCTTTTTGTATCCTTTCTAATAATCCAAACCGGGCTAAGCCTGTAATTTTTGCACTGACAACAGGGACGCTTTCATTGGTCGCTGCAAAATCTATGGAACGGATACATTCATTCATGGTATGGTTGAAATCCTTTTCTGAGGACTTAGCCTCGGCACCATAATCAAGGATGGACAGTACTTTATTTTCAGACAGCAGATCAATCGTTTTTTGGCTTTTCAATAAGGCAGTACCACCAACAAATTGTTCGTAAATGGTAGCTTTTATAATGGAAGAAACAAATGGTAAGTGCAACTTTACCGCCAACAAACCTAGAGGGGTAAAGGCATCTACCAGCCAACTCTTATTCATTACAGAAAAAAGCCAGGCAGATTTCTTCAGCTCCTTATCTGTTTTATGATGAAAAGCGATTTCTGTATTGGAAAAATCAACCACCGCATTGGAGGATTCCTGTGTTTCAGGATCTGGATAATCTATCATTTTCTCTTTTTTTTAAATTAATGTACTTAGTGCATCGTAAATTAAGTGCTGTTCCTAAAGCTACTCCTCCGTCCAAATTTCCCAGGATTTTTCAGCCTGTCCACGTAACATTTCCAGGCCGTTGAGTATATGTGCACCCATTCTTTTTCCCTTTATCAAAAATACAGTTTTTTCGGGATTATATACCAAATCAAATAGTAAATGCTCATTATTTAGCAATTCATAAGGAATATCGGGAAAGGAGTCAATTCCCGGAGCTGTCCCCAATGGTGTGGTGTTCACGATGAGTTGGGTGTCCCTGAGAATGGATTGGTCTAAATCTTTATATTGTAAATCTCCTTTTTTTATATCTCTGGAAACCATAGCATACTCAATCCCCAGGTGCTTTAAAACAAAAGTGACCGCTTTTGAAGCACCTCCTGTACCCAGTACCAAGGCTTTACTAATTGCTTTTAAATTATTGTTTTTAACAAAATTCTTTAAGGACGTTTCAAATCCAAAAACATCCGTATTAAACCCGCTCAGTTTGCCGTTTTTAATTTTAATTGTATTTACTGCACCGATTTCTGCAGCGCTTTTTTCAAGCTCATCAAGGTAGGGTATTATTTGTTCCTTGTAGGGAATAGTTACATTGAGCCCGACAAGGTTTGGGTGTGCTTCGAGTAATGCTGGAAAGTGATTAACAGCTTCCAGCGGGAACAATTCGTATTGGCAGTCTGCGATTCCTTCCTGCTCGAATTTTTGAGTGAAGTACTTTTTTGAAAAGGAGTGTGAAAGTGGGTAGCCGATTAGTCCGAAGAGGTTCATAGATGAAAGGTTAAGTTTTAGACGGGATTCGGTTTTCGGGGTTATTTTTTATCAAGTTTTTCCAATAAGAAGACCACTGCAAAACCAATGATTGCAAATAAAACTACCCACATGGTAAGCGGCGCTCCATCAAAACCGGCCGGAAATACGTTTTCTTCTATTAAAATTTTCTTGGGAAGTCCTTCTTCCATGATGATATTCCCGGAAGCGTCACGAAGCCATTCTACTGCATTTCGCCAGGGCCATATTTTATTTAGTGAGCCAATCATAAACCCGGTTAATACCGCCAGCGTCGCCGACCGATAATATTTAAACGTCCAGGATAATAAGCGGGAAACAGACATCAATCCAGTAAGACAGCCCAATGCAAAGACAGCCATCACCATTAGCTTTTCCATTGCAAAAGTTTTTAAGGCTACTTTTAGGGTATCTGATACAATATAAGTGTACATCCCAAGCATTAATAAAATGAAACTCCCGGAAATTCCTGGTAAAATTAAGGCGGAGATGGCCAGCATTCCACAGAGGAAAACAAATAATAAATTTGTCGATCCTTCAGCCGGCGTCAGCACCGTGATACTATACGCTACTACGGCACCAATAATCAACAAAACTATGGTTTTCCAATCCCATCGTTCCACCTGTTTTCCAACATAAATTACCGAACCGATGATCAATCCAAAGAAAAATGCCCAAATGGCAGGCGGGTAGTTTTCCAATAAGTGGGTGACGCCAAAAACACCGATGACAATGCCTAATGCCATTCCAAATAACAAGCTAAGGAGGAAGGTGCCGTCGATCGCTTTCCAGATACCCGCAAATCCTTCTTTTCTAAATATTGGAAACAGTTCCGGTCCAAAAGCCTTAATGGAATTCAATAGCTTTTCATAAATACCGGTAATAAAAGCTATCGTTCCTCCCGAGACGCCAGGGATCACTTCTGCGATGCCCATTGCCATTCCTTTTAGTGCTACTTGTATTTTTTCTGTCATGCCCGCAAAGGTAGAAAATAATTGAGATTTTGGAATAGGGATTTTGGATTTTGGATTTTGGATTTTGGATTTTGGATTAATTCCTAACTCCTAAATCAATGTTCCCTGCCTTTGATCGCTCCGCTCCTGGCTGATTCTTCCAAATCCTCATCTTCCTTCGTTTTTTTATCTTCAGACAGCAGGTCTC
>JBLHJZ010000549.1:0-3899 GCA_047619515.1 Saprospiraceae bacterium
TGGCTACGATATCAAAGACTTAATGTTCACGATTTTTTCAGCTGACTGGTTTTATGAATCTAAAAACATTGGAGTGAAAATAAAATCTCCGGTAGTCCTACTCGCCGGAGTGATGCGTTGTCTACATGTTCGTTTCGATGGCATACAGGCAGTTATTTTTATCGAAAGAGCCTTAGGGCAGGTTTTATTTAATCCCCCGAATGTCGCAGGTTGGCTCGGAGGGAAAAACTGGATTGACAATTCTACTTTGATGTTGCGGTTGAATTTTGTGACTTATCTTTTCCAGGCTGGAGAGGTCAAGTTTAAAGTAAAGGAAGCGTTCGAAGCAAAAAAACGGAACAAAGCATTCAGAAAAATACAAGCCAGCGTCGATTTAAATCCTTTAATTGGGCTTTATACTAAAAAAAATGAAGCGCAAATTTTTGACACGCTTTCTAATTTCTTGGTACAAGCTCCGATTCGACTCGATTTAAATGATATAAATACATTCCTAAAGAGAAATAATAAAGAAGATTTTATAAAAACACTGGCGCTGCGATTGATGTCTTTACCGGAATATCAGGTGTGCTGATTCAGGGATGAGAAAGCAGGGATGAGGGGTGAAGGAGGTGAGCGGAGAGGGGGTGAGCATATCGGGAGTTAGGCTTTGATGATTTTGTATAAAGCTATACTGTGACAATATAATTGGTTTATTTAAACTTAGGATAAATGAAAAGGAGAAATTTTTTAAAAGCATCGGCACTAGCATCCACCAGTTTGATGGTTCCTTCTTTCTTGAGCGGACACCGTCGGAATGGGTTATTGAATAGCAGATCCGGAAAAAATTTGGTAGTCGTTCAATTGTCCGGAGGTAATGATGGCCTGAATACGGTTATTCCTTTTCAAAATGATCTCTACTACCAAAAACGGCCAAGCCTGGGGGTCAAGCAACAAGAGGTGTTGAAACTAACGGATGAACTTGGATTTAATCCTGCAATGGAATCGCTTCGTTCTCTTTTTGATGAGGGGCAAATGTCGATTATAAACAGCGTTGGGTATCCGAATCCCGATCGCTCACACTTTCGGTCTATGGATATCTGGCATACCGCAAGCCATAGTAATGAATACCTGCAGACGGGATGGCTGGGCAGATACCTCGACAATAATTGCCAGGGTTGCGAAACACCTTACCATGCGCTGGAGATTGATGATAGTCTGAGTCTGGCAATGAAAGGAATTGAACAATCAGGATTTGCAATGAGTAATCCGAACACCTTAAAAAAAACAGCGGACAATCGCTTTCTCCGGGCTGCGGCCAGAGAACATCAAGCGGGTGAAGAAACAGTCGCCTTTCTCTATAAAACAATGATCGATACTCAATCGTCCGCTGACTATTTATATGATCAGTCAAAAGTGTATCAATCAAAAATAAGCTATCCTGATTCCTCTTTTGCAAAAGATCTTCGTCAGATTGCCGGGTTGATCACTGCAGATACGGATACTAAGGTTTATTATGTGAGTCTTAGTGGTTTTGACACGCATGCCTTCCAGCGAAATGCGCAAGAGAAGCTATTGAAAAAATATGCTGAAGCCATGGCTGCTTTTGTAAAAGATCTCAAACAAAACAACTTATTAGATGATACGCTAATTATGACTTTTTCGGAATTTGGGAGACGTGTCGCACAAAATGCAAGCAACGGTACTGATCACGGTACGGCCAATAATCTTTACTTAATAGGAGGAAAACTTCGAAAGCCCGGATTTTATAATAATGCGCCTAACCTAAGTGATCTGGATAAGGGGGATTTAAAATATGAAATTGACTTTCGGAGTGTCTATGCTACCCTGCTTAATGATTGGCTGGATGCCGACGCTTCGACTATATTAAATGGGAAATTTGAAAACCTAAAACTGGTGTAAATTGGCGAGGACTTTATTACTTAGAACTATACACAGGATCGTATGACAGGCAGATGGATTCTAAATCAAGCAGCGTACCTTTAAATACGTTGAAGTCGACAAACCCATCAATGCCTGGTAATTGTCCTTTGTTGCCATATTGCCAAAAATGCCAGTCCCGTTTATTGCCTAAGTATGGTTTTTGAGTATTATACCTTGCGATCCAAATAGGATATCCATCAAAATTTTGATCAATATAGCCATCGTAAAAGTTGAGATTGGTATAGATAATTGGCTTTATTTGATAATGGTTTTCGATGATCTCAATCCAGGCACGAATACTTTTCACGATCTCTTCGGCCGAAATGCCATCCGCTACTTCAACATCCAATACAGGAGGTAAATCGCCTTCTTCTAACCTCACATTATCAATAAAATTTTGGGCTTGTTTATAGGCAGAACCTTTGGGTCGAAAAAAATGATATGCTCCTCGTTTTAAACCTACTCTATTGATATTCATCCAATTATCACGAAAAAGACTATCTGCTATTTCCTCCCCTTCCGTAGCTTTTACGAAAACAAAATCTATTTTCTGGACAGCGATAGTATCCCAGTTGACGATGGATTGATAATGAGATACATCTATCCCGTGGACTTCATAATACGGCATTCGTTCTGTAACTGTATTACAGGATAAGATCAAACTAGCTATGAGTATTGCGGTAATATATTTCATAAGTTCAGCATCCGCGACGAAGTATGTTTAAAAATAACGGTTTTCTACCATAAATATGTTTAAAAGGCAAAGGATTTAATCAAAGTGTCGATAAACGACAGTTTACATACTATAAAGAGGAAGGGTATATAAGTCCCGGATCCAATCTTGTGTATGGCAATCGCAAGTGAAGCGATCATCACCTGTAATTCAAGGAGTCCAAGTCAATCATGCAATTGCCCTGCAATCTTGTGTGCCATGTTAAAGGAGGGGGTATAGAAAAGCCGGAAAATAAAAATTACTTTCCGGCTTTAGCTTTAATAATTATGAGAATAGCAAATTAAAGTTCTTTCCGCAATCTAGCTACGGGAATATTCAGCTGCTCCCGATATTTAGCTACGGTTCTTCGGGCGATGTTATACCCTTTATCCCTTAGAATATTTTTTAGCTTTTCGTCGGAAAATGGTTTCCTTTTATTTTCCTCTTCGATAATATCTGTTAGTATTTTTTTGACCTCCAGGGTAGATACTTCTTCTCCGCTATTGGTTTGTAAGGATTCTGAAAAGAAATCCTTGAGTCGCTTTGTTCCGAATTCTGTTTGCACAAATTTACTATTAGCTACTCTGGATATTGTCGAAATATCGAGTCCGGTAATATCCGCTATGTCTTTTAGGATCATCGGCTTTAAAGTCTTCTGATCTCCCGTTCTGAAGAATTCATATTGATACTGCATAATAGAATACATCGTCTTATACATCGTCTGTTGTCTTTGCAGGATTGCATCGATAAACCATTTTGCAGAATCAATTTTTTGTTTTATAAAAACAATAGCCTCTTTATCTTTTTTAACGACTCCTCTGCCTCTCTTATTCTCCTTGTAAGTCTTCAGCATATCCTTATACTGATCATTTACCCTTAGGTCAGGAGCATTTCTTGAGTTGAGGGTGAGATCAAGTTCTCCATCTTTATTTACAATAGTAAAATCCGGAACGATATAATGAATAGCTCTACTATTGCTGCTATAACCACTTGCTGGTTTAGGGTTTAGTTTTAAAATTTCATCAATAGCATCTTTGAGTTGTTCTTCGGTGATATTTAAGTATCGCTGTAGTTTTTGGTAATGTTTCTTAGAAAACTCATTAAAATAGTCCTCAATGATTTTATAACCTAATCTTAGTCGGGATATCTTACATTCAGACATTTCCGTTTTTTCCTGCTCCATCTTGGTGTCCAGCTGGACTAATAAACATTCTCTCAAATCTCTGGAACCTATACCTGGGGGATCAAATTTTTGAATTTTCTTAAG
>JBLHJZ010000550.1:0-3898 GCA_047619515.1 Saprospiraceae bacterium
GTGCCAAACATTGGAGAACTTTTATCACTTTATCTATTGGTGTTCTTAGATCAAAAAACATCGTGCCTTTTGTTAAAACCCATATATTTCTGCAACCATTACAATACACTTGTCCTTTAGCCCGGCTATTGATTTTTATATTTCCTCCACCTACTTTATTCCAGCACTCGCAAGATGGATTATCACAATACTGACTGGACTTTAATAAGTCAAATTCTGTTTTACTTAACATTTGATTACTCTTTTGCAATCAAAAAAAAAATCATACTTTATTCGAACAGTACCAAATTTTAAATATTTAAGTATTATACATTTTAAAAACGAATATTTTTTATTACCTTGTCCTAAGTTTCCTACCACCATATTGCCTAATAACTTAATTAAAGCCCTCTGCTTTTTATAAATCCCTTATTCAACAGATTAGAAGTCAAACATTTTAGAATCAAAAAGAAATACCATGAACTCAAAGTTCCTCAGCGTTAATAACTTGTATGCTATTATTTTAATAGCTACTTTTTCACTGGCCTTTACCGCAAAGCCAATGAATGCTATGTGCATAGACGCAACGATAAATAAAAATAGCCTAATGAGTTTCCCCGCTGATAATAACCTTTCCGGGAATATCTCGTCTATAAATATCACTTGCTTTGCAGGCAATGATGGCACCGCAACAGCCAACGTAAGCGGAGGCACTGAACCATATATTTACAACTGGTCAACAGGCAGTGGAGAGATGATGGTAATTGGTTTGTCTGCACAGTCCTATACGGTGACCGTCACTGATGCCGTAGGTTGTACTATTGTTTTAGAAACAACCCTCTCGCAACCCAATCAAATTCTGATCAATTCTTCGGTGACTAATCCAAGCTGTAATGGTCTTTGTGACGGGATGGTTAATCTAAATATAATCGGAGGAAATGCCCCTTTCGATTATGAATGGAGTGGCCCCTGTGAAGGACAAAACCCAGTTGATATTTGCCCCGGAACTTTTACGGTAACGGTAACCGATGCCACCGGTTGTTCTTCCAGCCATACGGTTACACTCACTGCTCCTACTCCGCTGGATCTTTCCATGAGTGCTGCCGGAGAAACAAACATTGATACCAATGATGGAACAGCAACGGGTATTCCTTCAGGTGGAACTAGTCCATATTCCTACCTTTGGGATGATATTAATGGTCAGACGACCCAGACTGCAGTAAGCCTTCCGCCCGGTATGTATTGCGTAACGGTGACTGATAATAATGGCTGTACCATCACAGGATGTACCATAGTCAATGCTTTCGAATGTGATATTAGCCTCGAAGTTTCCAGCGGTAATGTTTCTTGTTTTGATGTTTGTGATGGTACTATTGACCTGACTGTAAATGGCGGAACCGCACCTTTCACTTATCACTGGAATCCTATTTCTGCAGGCAATAATGAAGATCTAACAAATTTGTGCCCCGGAGGATATCAAGTCACCGTAACGGATGCCAATCAATGTACGGCTTCGATAAATACTTTTGTTAGTGGCAATTCGCAAATAAATGGTAATCTAACCTACTTCCTGCAATCTTGCGCTCCGACTTGCAATGATTCGATTGAAGCGATCATCACAGGAGGAACACAACCCTATATATATATCTGGAATAACGGGGATACCTTAGCAAGTATCGGTGGCCTTTGCCAGGGGAATTATAGCTTAACCGTAACAGATGCAGTAGGTTGTACCGAAGTATTTGTACCACTGGTGGTGGTAAGCCCTCCTGCCCTGATTGTTGCTATGGACACTATAAATGTCAGTTGTTTCGGAGGTTGTGATGGGAGCTTAACGGCTACTGTCGAGGGAGGTTTTCCTCCTTATACCTACGATTGGGAAATTAATGATTTTGATGGCCAGCCAACTGCGACTGATTTATGTCCTGGCAACTATTTTTTAGTGGTTGGGGATGCTAGTGGTTGTTCATTATTTGTGTCTGCAACTGTAAATGAACCGGCGGAATTATCCATTGCCACCGCGACGACCAATGCCTGTTTTGGAGAATGTACGGGTACCGTTGTCTTTTCGGTTAACGGCGGTACTCCTGCTTATAGCTATGAATGGTCATCCGATCCGCAAATGCTCTGCCCCGGAGAACATAGCGTCACGGTCACCGATATAAATGGTTGTACCGCAAGTGATGATTTTACCGTCTTTGAAAATACGGAGATGACTTATACCATCGATGAAGTAATTGACGAAATAGAAACACAGGGAGATGGCGCAATTAGTATCACCGTAAATGGCGGAACGCCCTCTTATACTTATAACTGGATGCTTGGCAATACAACGGTTTCAACGGAGGAAGACCCGACCGGTTTGTCCGGGGGAATATATGTTTGTGAAATTTCGGACGCTTTTGGTTGTATCGTAACTACAGTAGAGGTTGTGATTGATAATATTGTAAATACTTATGAAGCGGCTTGGGAGCGTCAAATCAAAATTTTTCCTAACCCGGTAGATGAAACGCTGTTTTTACAATACAATTTAAACGACCCATTGGAGGTGGTACTTGAAGTCTACGATATTCGTGGTGTTCGGGTTTTACAACAAAATTCCAGGACTGATAATTTTGAAAATGACCAACTGAACCTCAGTCATTTGGCGAATGGTGTGTATACCTTGAGGATTAGTGCTGTGGAAAGTTTTGTTACTTTTAAAATTGTAAAAATGGGAAGATAATAATCTAAATTGCGAATATTGACAACAGCAAGTTACAAACTTGCCCTATTTGGTACTTCCAAGTTACCCCCATCGATTCTCCTTCTGCTCGTTATCACTCGCTCAGAATGGCATCACTCGGGGTAAACTTGAAAGAGTATGGCCAATAGCATTATTGATGTTTAAACCCGCTGAGATCCCCTCCACTTTTTACGACCGGATAAAGCGTATTGGTAGGAGGAACAAAATTAGGAATATTATATTGCCGTTGCGCCCAGGACATAAACTCAAGCAGTTTTTTTTGGGCTAAGGACTATCCCTAACAAATCATATAAAAACTGGATGAACATTCTTCCCATCCAATTTACATCCTTCCAATGCAGGAGAGCATTTACTGTTTTTCTTTTTCCAGTGATAGATAAGTGAAAACTCAAAAGCACCATAGCCCTTGCTCACGGTTTTCAGTATAGAGGTATTAATATCATAATTAAATTGAAAGGTAAACGCTTTATAATTTAGGGACGTACTCGCCATAATAGCGTCAACATGATAGGATCTCACTACCTGACGAGTACTTCTCAGGCCCGCACCCAAGGTCATGCTAAGATCAGTTCCGCTTTGAAAAAACAAGTCAGTGCCTGCTACTATTTGCTGATAAGGAGATTGATTCATAACCAGTATCTTAGTATTCACTCCAAAAATATTTCCTTTCTTTTTATGGAGAATAAAAGAGAGTTTGCCATGTAAAGTAATCTTTCTTGACAGGCTGGGTTCACTGCTGTCATTATCAAAAAAATGATACTTTACCGGAACAAAAACATGATCGAAGGCAAGGCCAAGGTTGGCACCCCACCGAGGTTTCAGATAAAAAAGCGCTACCCCTCCGCCTATGTCAAACAAATTGCTTTTTATTCGATTCATTTCGTCCAGTTCACCGGAGATATTCGGATCAAAGCCACCAACCCCGTCGAACTGTTCGTCATACCTGAGGTGTCCTGTTTCCAATCTATTAAATATACCCCCGAACCTAAATCCTCCAGATAAATAAAAATGATCAGCAGCAGGTATAATTATAGAACCTGACAAATACCCATGGTCTCTTATAAGCGGAGAGGATTGGTTATTTATCCCGCCTACAGAACGGACACCCGATTCATCCCTGACATAGGAGAAGCCCAAGCCCCAGGTAGGTCCTGCAAATTTTTTATCCTTTCC
>JBLHJZ010000551.1:0-3896 GCA_047619515.1 Saprospiraceae bacterium
TTACTTTCATTTCCTGTTCCATACAATACCTAACCAAGGCAGTGAGTCCTTTTGAATAAGTCAAATCAATAACTGCTGTTTCTGGATCAATATCCTCCAGATTAAAAGGAGCTTCATTGCTATGTTTCCCAAGAGGTGTGGCATTAATAATCAGATCAAAATTTCGGGGAAAAAAATCTGCTAAAAGTACAAAAGGCAATTGCAATAATTTAGCAGCACTTTGAGCTCTTTCTAAAGATCTATTAACTAACAACACATTGGCATCGTTTTGGGTTAACCCTGCAGCTATCGTTCGCCCTGCTCCCCCACAACCTATAATCGCCACTTTTAGACCAGGCATCTTTAATTCTAATTCTTCCAGCGCTGATTCCAAGCCAAAGAAATCTGTTGTTCCTGATTCCCAAATTCCGGATTGCTTTACCAAAACGTTACAGGCATTTGCTTTCCTGATAATAGGCGTTTGTATTTTTTCTGCATGATTAATCGCTTCTTCTTTGAATGGAGAAACAACGGTAAAACCATTAAACGAAAAACCAAGACCTTCAAATTCCGATGCACAAACTAAGTCATCCCAAAATTCATTAAAACTGTTCACATGAAATGGTAAATATAAGTATTCCAAACTTAACTCCCAATAAGCATTATTATGCATTTGAGGTGATCTGGAACTAAAAATCGGATTACCTACTATTCCAAAAATCCTTTTAAAAGGAGGTAATGCCTGTAGATTGTAGTTGTCGATTAATTGAGCAATAGAAAAGGTACCAGTTGAATTATTATTTTGAATAAGTGTTCCGAAAGCAATTTGAGCACCTAAATATGGCGCAATGATTTGAGTCCATTGGCCAGGCTCTTTAGAAGCAAAACTGATTACATCTTTTCGTCCAATTTTTTTGAGAAATAATAAAGGTATCAGACCATCACCTGACTTAGAGGCCTGAGGTACCAGTCGATACCATTGTGCTGGGGTCTTATCAAAATATTTTAGTTTTTTTTCTAATTCCAAAACAGAGCAGGAAAGACCATGCCAGGAGATTATTCTCTTTTCAGGTGGAATGGCTTCCAAGATTTCTGGTTGAAGATCCCGGGCTCCTTCCAGTTCAATCAAATCACAATATTTAGAGGCTTCAATTAAAAGTGCTTTTCGCTCATCGGGAGTGCCTTGAAAAAATCCTCCTTCTTCCTGACTCCTTAATGCGTATAACAAAGAAGCTGAATGAAATTTAGACAAGTGCTCGTAATCAGGCCTATGGCCTATAACATCCGCACGTATTTCGACAAATCCAATATTATTACTAAATACCTTCAGCTGTGCAAGCTCTTCAAATGACATTTCAAAAAGACTCACAACAAGGGTACAATTTTTTTTATGTTTGTTTTCAGAGTTCATTTATCTATAATAGTTTCCAGTTGTAAAACAGACTGTAAAAGGTCAAAACTTGTGATGTATACTTTTTGAGATCCCACTCTATAATTTAGTCCATAGGTAACAGGTGGAATCAGACCAGTCTTATAGTCGTATATTTTTTCTAATTCGTCAATCAATTTGTCGCGGCTAAGTTTTCTACCACAATTACGAACCATTTCTACGTATATAATAGCAGAACCCAAAGTGATCAATTGTAAATTCTGAAACTCTTCTGATAAATTGTATTTCTTTTTTAAAGATTGGTAATTTTTCCAGCCTTCCTCCGTAAATTCACTCAACCAAGTTGGATAAGCCAAATATACTCTTTGATCAAAAGTATTTGGAATTTGCGAAGGACGTATGTCAGAAAATTCACCTAAACACAAAAAATCAGGATACCATTCTTCCTGATCGGCAATTTCAAAAAAATCATTTTCGGTACCGGGAGTTCCAAAATACAAGATGGTGTTGACTGCTGTTCTTTTAAAATGCTTTATGTTCTTTTGTAGATCATCCATGGAATCACTAAGTGATATTCTGCTAAAACTTCCTGGATTTATTTTCCTGCATTCCTCTTCGATATAATTGGCCAGCCCTTTATGATCATCATTTTGATCGTAAATTAAGACAATGTTCAGGTTTTCAGGTTTTTTTTTCGAAGCTATAAATTTTATCAACGCAAGACTTTGTTGTTCAATACCGGGATATAAATAGAAGACATATTTATTTTCGAGACTTTCCTCTACCGGCCACCAGGAATTAGCACCAACGACCGGAATTTCAAATTTTGAAGCCCATCCACTAAACAGGGCCCCCTTCTCTTCCATTCCTATATACGCAGCAATAGCAAAACAGGAGGAAAGTTCCTGGTCAGTTTGATAATCAGAAATCGAAGAAGAAAAGTGGAGATCAAAAGTTCTGTTATAAATGCCGCCTTTCTGATTTATTTCAGTAAAATAAGCCTCTAATAATTCCTGAATCGCTTTACGCTTTGAGGGCTCTGTATCCTGAGAAGGAAGAATAAACCCAGTTTTTATTTTATTATTTTCAATACCTATCCCCTTTTCTTTACCCAAGACCTTTAAGTAGCTCATAAGATGTTTTATATCTTCCTGGCTCATCTGATATCGAGGCATGGTATTTAGTAATTCATTGCCAGCAGGATCGAGCCCCATAGTAATTGCTCGCTTCAAGTATTTATCCGTATAGGGAGGATGTATTCGACGATTATTGTGTTGGCCTCCATTGTCTTTAGATAATATATCCCAATGGAGATTCGATGGCGTTACACCACCTTCAGGTCTTCCTACACCGTCAGCTCCATGGCAATTCACACAAGGTAATACCGCTGCTGGCACTTTTATCCCAGACATTAAAGCAAAAATTTCTCCTCCAGATGAGCTGGTACCTTTTGTATAAATTTCTTTGCCGGCTTGAATAGGATCAACAAAATTTAAAGGTCTGTAAGCTGAAAAAATAAATAAAAATGCCAGCAAAGCCAAGCATGAAATAAAAGTGCAAAAAATTTTTTGTGTAATTTCCATTTAGTCAAAAAACTATCAATTAATATTCCCAAAATACTTAGAGTATGTTGGGATTTTAGCATTCGGCCTACAAACGTCCTTTTTTCGCCTCGAAGCCCAAATTCCCAAAATACTCTTATTCAATATCATTTATCACACTATCAATTACTTTGATTATTTCGTTAGAAGAAGACAAGCCATTTGCTTTCTTCCATAATTTTGTATTGATATTTCCTATTAGAAATATAGTGTCATGCTCTTCTCTTGTATTGACATTCTTTCCTAATTTTTTCAAAACAATTTCTAGATTTTCCTCATTTCCTGATAAAAAATACCATCCAGCTCCGGCGTCAAAGCGTTTTGCATAGTCACTCAATAATTCCGGCTGGTCATTTTCAGGATCAACGGTTATTGAGATAAGAATGACATCCTTACCAATCCGGTCGCCAAAATGTGTTTGGATATCTTTCATCCTGCTATGCATAACCGGACAACTCCCTGTACATTCAGAAAAGAATGGGTTAATTACTACAATTTTATTGGCGAGCAAGTCTTCATAAAACCTCATTCCTTCGCCACGTTGATTCACCAATACAGTGTTGGTGAAATAGTTTAAATCGTTTTCATCCAAAAGCATTGACTTAGAAGGAGCACTTTTATCTAGATAATTATTGAGTGCTTTTGCTAAAATAGTAGGGTCTGCCAGGCCGTCAGTTCGAATCCAGTTGTCTTCTCCTTGGCTTCCCATAATCAAAACCGGGGCATGATCTTCTTTTAGTGGCGTGTACACTTTTAATGTTTTCAATAATTTATCTACTTCGTTTTTTTTACCGGTGAGTAGTGTCCAACCAGAGCCAGGGTTAAATTTTTCGCTCCATTTTTTCAATCTTTGGGGGGTATCAATAGCCGGGTCAATAGATACGGAAATCATTACCAAATCTTTATCAACATGGTCACCCATTAAT
>JBLHJZ010000552.1:0-3892 GCA_047619515.1 Saprospiraceae bacterium
ATATTATTATCGAAGGAGGTGAATCTGCTGATGGAGCTATTTCGATATATTCAACGGATATTGATCAGATTACGTTTGCCCGACGCTTTGATACGGGTGATTAAAGATCAGCTGCAAGGAAAGAAGCCCGAAAATCAGGGGATTCAGTATCTCCTAAAACTTGCCAACCTGAATTCTTGTAAACTAATGGAAAATAGTTAATTTTGAGGGTACCTAATTAGTCGTAAAAAATGAAAAAAAATACATTGATTTTTGGCATTCTTACCTTGGTCAATTATTCTGTCCTCATAGGTCAAACGAATATGAACATTCCTATAAAAGGGATTTGCATATACATTGATTACCCGGATGCTCCAATAGATGTTTCTCCTACTCAACTGGATAGTATGCTGAATCACATGGACTTTCAATCTCCCGTTATCAATCGTTCCTTTAGAAAATATTGGCACCAGGAAACCAGACGGAACTTCGATGTTCAACACGATATCTTTTACTATACTGCTCCAATGCCGGCAACTTTTTATGAGGGGCTGCAATGGTTCGATGGTATTCAGTTGTGGCGGGATGCCTTAGAATGGGTTATTGCAAACAACCCTAATTACAATTGGAACGACCTAAGTAAATGGAGCACTACAGATCCTTTCAATAAGGAACGCCCTACAGCGTTTGAAGGTGCAATCAAATCAGTCATGGTTATTAGTAGTGTTTGGGGCCCAGCTGGAGTTGGGGCAGCACATTTTCCAAGCTGGAATCTATCCAACGGAGAAACTGTTGGTACTATTCAAGGTTCAATACTTCAAGCTCCCTGGCATTCTACAGTAAATTTATTCGTTCTTTTCCATGAGTCAGGCCACTCGCTTTTTAATTTACCAGATATTTACGACTACGATGCAAGTTCTGGTGGAGCGGCTAAATACTCTTTGATGTCAGCACAAGGGCCAGATGTTGAACCAGTCGGAGCACCGTTTCTTTATCAACATAACTGGGGATATGTCAAAGAACCAGAGGAAGGTACGCATACCTTTACGTTACCAGCTGATGGTGATACTATCGTAGTGATTAAAAATATACATGACCCAAAAGAGTTTTTTGCATTGGAGATTAGAAAGAACAGCACCCTTGGAAACTCGCTTTTCCCTGTTCCAATTGGATTGTTGATTTGGCATTCTGATTTGAAAGTACATACCCATAACACTTTAGAGAATGCCACTCGATATGCGCATTACAAGCATTCTGTTGTTCAAAAAGATGGCCTTTTTGAACTTGAAAATAGTGGCCCCAATCCTCCAATCAATGCTGGAGATATTTATTTACCTGGAGACGTCTTTAATGATGCAACTACACCCAATGCCAACTGGTGGTCAGGAGAGAGCTCAGGTTTTGAGGTAAAAGATATTCTTTTAATAGGTGATAGTCTTGTCCAGTTTACTGTTGTTATTTCAGAAGTCCACGAGGAGCATTATGATCTTATTCCTAAAGACAATTGGGCATTAATTTCTCAGGCACCTTCGCAATTCGGTTTTGATGGCGGCAAGGCATTTGACGATGATTTGTCCACCTACTATCATGTACCTTTTGGAAGTAGTGAACCACGTCCTCATGAACTGGTAATTGATCTCGGAACGGATTACGAAATAGCTGAATTCTATTATACCGCAAATGATAATTTCTCACCTCCTTGGGAAGGAAGGATAAAGGATTATGAATTACACTTCAGTATGAATGGCGTGGACTGGGGTACACCAATAGTTGCGGAACAATTTTTCCAAACACCATATAAACAATATGCATTGTTTTCAAATGAAGTAACAAGGTATGTCAAATTTTCTGCGCTCAATTCCTATTTGGATGATGAAAGAACTTCTATTGCAGAAATTGATTTTAGAGGAAAGGAATCTACTGTTACGTATATTAAAGAAACCGATTCAGGTATTGTGAGACTTATCAATTTTTCACCTAACCCTATTTCTGATTTTTTAAAAATAGAAAGACTGGAAAAGAATGGTACGATTAAAATTTTCAGTCCAATTGGCTCTTTATTAAAAGAAGTAAAAAATGCTGACCATTCTATTTTGATAAACACAGGGAGTTATCCTACTGGAATTTTGATAGTGTCCGTTTATGATGAATTCAATAGACATATAAGTTCTAAAAAAATATTAAAAATCAACTAATACGAGCGCTGACAAAGCGCATAACTGCCATGCTCCCTAAACGGTCGCGCTGCGTATGCGCGAGACGTTAAAATAGGAGTGCTGATAATCAATAAGCTATAAATATTAGTCCGGATTTTAGAACAGACACATCGAAATATATAAATGACACATTTTCCAGTAATAAACCCTAACCTTTCAGCAACGCATCTAGGACTATTTTTGCAGGAAAAATACGCTTTGAGTAAAGACACTACCTGTCAATTAATACGTGCAGGAATTAATGACAACTATTTAGAGTATGTTGGGATTTTAGCATTCGGCCTGCAAACGTTTTTTTTCGCTTACACTTCAGCTCAAAAATCCTCATTATGCTATGGCATAACTCCGGTTTTTGAACTTCGTCTAATCAAAAAAATGCCAGTTTTCGCCTCGAAGCCCAAATCCCCAACATACTCTTAGTAACCGACAAATCAAGACAGGAAATTATATGCTGAATTGAAGGAAAGTATGAAAAAGGAGTTTATTGAATTGATATATAAAAAAGCTAAAGAAAAGAAAAAATAAATGATAAAAATAGCCCTGCTAACGTGCCAAAATTGGCCAGGTGCCTTAGCGTCCGAACAGACATTTGCAAAGGAATTTCCACCTCATTACGATGTCCAGGTGGAAGTATGGAACGACCCGTCGGTAAAATGGTCAGATTATGATTACCTGATTTTTAGGACAATCTGGGATTATTTTGACTATCCTGCAGAATTTGATGCGTGGTTGGATACCATCGATCAGCAAAACATCAAAACATTAAACCCTATCCGTATCGTTAAGCGTAATCAGCATAAATTCTACCTTCAAGACTTGCAAAATCAAGGCATTAACATCATCCCGACGGTTTTTATTCCCAAAAATACGGGTTTGGATCTTTCGTTTTTGGCAAAAAACAATTGGACACAAGCAGTTATTAAACCTGCGATTTCGGCAGGCTCTTACGCTACTACGCTTTTTTCAATAAACGATATCGATAAAATAGCTGCTGATTATGCTGAAATTGCAGTTGAACGCGACCTCTTAGTGCAGTCTTTTATGCCCGAAATCCAGACGATGGGCGAGATTTCAATACTGTTTTTCAATGGCCAATTTTCACATGCTATTTTGAAAAAACCGAAAGCGCAGGACTTCAGGGTGCAGTCACAATTTGGCGGGGATTATCAAATCTATCAACCCGATGCTTCGGTGATTGAAATTGCTGCGCATATTGTCAAATTATTTGGCGAGAATCTACTGTATGCACGGGTTGACGGTATTTTAAAAGATGGAAATTTTTTGTTGATGGAGGTAGAGTTGATAGAGCCTGATTTGTATTTTACTCAGGTGCCAGCGGCGAAGGATAGGTTTTTTGAGGCTTTGGAGATAATGGTCTGCGTCCATCGGTAATATATATCGTTCCTTCGGGATTGGATCCATACCCTGATAGATTAAGAATACGATTTAACTTTCTCTACAATTCATAAATGATAGACATAAGGGAACATATAGAATCAAACCCCAAAATAACGCTTGGGAAACCTTTGGTAAAAGGGACAAGAATTACGGTGGAACTTATTTAAATTTGTACTTTATTGAGTACAAGTAGACAATTTATTAATTTAATTTAATTTAATTAAAAAAAAGAAAAATGAAAAAAATAATTTTATCGCTATTAGCTTTTACAACATTGATTGCTTGTAATAATATAGAAA
>JBLHJZ010000553.1:0-3891 GCA_047619515.1 Saprospiraceae bacterium
GCCTTTATTCTTTGTACGAATTTTTATACTGAATTCTGTAATGAATATTTTGGCAATTACATTCACCATCCTACGGATATGCCGAAGTATATTAAAAACACAAAGACAGACGGCATGGAAGAAGAGGAAGCCATGAGTATTTTTCTTACCGAAATGATTACCCGTGTGATAGAGGAATTTGGAGAAGAGATTGCAGAACGATGGTTTGATTATTATGCTAAATATCCTTTTTCTGGAATGCATTGATTGAATTGCATTTTATTTTGTCGGTGGCAGAGCTTCCAGAACTCAAAGTTCTGGAAGCTCTTGTTCTGGAAAACGATAATTTGAAATGTACCCGCTTGCCTTTGGATACAACCTCCATTATTAACTAATATTATTACAAGGTAAAATGATTCGCCACCCTATAAGCACCGGAAGAGCAAAACCCACCGCATTGCAAGTACCATGTACCGCATACATCCACGGAATGGTCAAAGTCTCGATTACAAAAACAGAACGCCAGCCATAGCAGAAGGCCAGGGTCATTCCGATCAGCAAAGCTAAACCACCGAGGATGAATAATACTTTTGGAAGCACTCCCGGAGATTTTATGCCTGCCCAAATATGGAGGATACCCACGCTAGCTGCGGCACTAGTAAAAATAGTAACGCTCGCCACTTCAATCCAATCCGGCCAGTGGAAATGCGAACTACTGATCCCAAGGGCAACTAAGGGAATACCTGCGATGATTCCCAGACCAAGTAACCGGGAATATTTAACCGGAAAATTTTTAATCAACCAACTCGTGACTTGTGGTAAAATAAATCCAGCATAATGAAAGTGTATCGCTGTCAGTAATATTATGGTCGAATCATAGCCCAATAACTGAATCCCGAATCGATCAACGATAGCCCAGAATATACCAACCGGAAGGTAGAGGTAGGCCGCCAGTTCGACTTGTTGTTCGATGAAAGAATTTTTAAATAGTTTGACGACCTGCCATTTTTTAAAAGCCATAAATAAAGAAAATGCAAACCAGGGAAGGATTAATATTCCGGCAGTCATTCCCTGAGGTAAATGATAAGCTATTGTAAAAAATATCCCACAACTTACTGCAAGCCAAATAAGAGGAGTTGAATAATTTGTAGTAGAGAAAGAGAGCGGAGTAAGCCAAAGTGGTACGGCGATTAATAAGGCTTGTACATGAGTCAGCTCGAAAATGGAATAGGGCAACCAATTGGAAACAGCCAGGAGCCAGACGAGGAAACCAATAAGAATGGGGAGCAGTGATTTTGTAATTGCATTGATTTTCATGGACTCATTGTTTCTTTGACAATCCACTCGTGATCGATGTTTTTCATGAGGAGTGCATTATCGAATTCAATACTACCTATTCACCAACTCCTTCATCCGCTCCATCGACTCCCGAACAAATTTCCGCTGATACCTACGGGCAATAGGATAAGCTAATTTTGCTCCCCAAAATGCCGGCTTCGAAAAAGCTTTGATATGATAGTAAATATTGCCTGACTCATCCCGATCAATCCAAAAGCATTCCTCCCCGCTTTCTACATGTCCATGCAAGGTGCCATAAGCAAAACCAAAACGATCCGTTTCATCAAAAGCATAGACGATTCTTGCAGCGTTGATCCACCATATCCCGAAGAGCTGGAACAGGACAGCTACCGTATTCCCTTCTTGTATTGAGGTGTTGTCTTTGTAAATCCTGGTCCAGGGCGGAGGAAATTGCTGCCAGGTTTGGAGTGCTTCTTTAGCTTTGTGCCAGGCTATTTCTCCCTCCCCTATATATATAGTATTGAGGTCGTTATCATAGCCAGGCACTTTTTTTGTTTTAGTCCCGTTCTTTTCTTTATAATTATAAAAAGCAGCTTGCTTTTCTATTAGAAATGCTTTCAAGGTGCTTTCTGAAGGATATTTGAAAGATGCTTTCATTTTTATTTTTTAAACAATATAAGTATAACGAAAATATCTTTCAAATGTTTCAATAAATAATGAAAGTTTATATTTTTATACTCCTATTTCTAAAATTGCACGATTTGGTAAAATAGGTGCGCCGTCAAAAGGGGATTTTTCAATCGTAGGATTGTCGAAAAATTAATATTTATAGTTTGTACCTATATTGCAAAATAAAATATGGTTCTTTGACAAACCCAGTGGAGCACCTTATTTTCCCTTCGCGCGCCCTCGATCCCTAAAGGGAAGTCCTCCCGCTTTTCCCGGAGGAGCGGACTGCATTCCCTTTAGGGCTAGGGCGCGGGGTGGCAAAATTACGGAATTTGTCAAAGAACAATAAGTATAAAAATAGACCTAAATAAAAATACGTATGCTAGAACCCGTTTTCAAAGAAAGGGACATCAGTTGGTTGTCGTTTAATCACAGAGTATTACAAGAAGCGAAGGATCCTACTGTTCCATTATATGAGCGGTTGAAATTCCTGGCTATTTATTCCTCCAACCTCGACGAGTTTTTTCGGGTAAGGGTTTCTTCTATGCGAAGTTTCAAGGAAATGGGTAAAGAGACCAGGAAACAATTGGAGGATAAGCCTAAAAGAATTTTAAAGAAAATAAAAGCGATCGTTGAGGAACAGCAAAATGAATTCGGGCGTATTTTCGAACAAGAAATCCTGATTGAATTAAAAGAGCATAATATTCATCTAATCGATGAGTCCAAATATTCTGAAGCACAGGCAAGCTTTGCTAAATCTTTTTTTTACGATAAAGTAAACAAACACTTGAATCCCGTTTTTTTAAATAGTGATGACGACAGTCTTTTTTTAAAGAATAATACCTTACACCTGATTGTTGCTTTTGAAGGGGAGGAGAGAATTGCTGTGGTAAATATACCGAGTGACGAAGTAGGGCGGTTTATTGTTTTGCCGGGGGAAGATAAAGCACATTTTATTACTTTTTTGGATGACATTATCCGATGCAATCTAAAAGAGAAATTTGCTGATGAAAAAATTTCAGGAATTTACTCGGTCAAATTATCCAGAGACGCAGAGCTGTATTTAGGCGATGAGTTTAGTGGAGATTTAATAGAAAAACTAAAAGCCAATCTGGATAATCGTAAAACAGGATTACCCACCCGGTTTCTCTATGATCAAAATACCCCGGAGACATTATTAAACCGATTGAAAGATCTTTTTGACTTATCGAAATACGATTTGGTTCCTGGTGCCCGCTATCATAATTTCACCGATTTTTTCGGCTTCCCAGATCCAAGTAATACCGAATCTTTGCACGATAAAAAGATGCCGCCACTTTTACATAAAGGCTTGGAAAATCAATCGTCTTTATTGGAGGCCATTAAGCAAAAAGATTATATTTTACATTTTCCCTATCAGTCTTATAGCTACGTACCAAAGATGATTTGGGAAGCGGCAGAAGACCCCAATGTTGAAGAAATCCACATTACACTTTATCGGGTAGCCAGCAAATCAGAAGTAACTACTGCATTACTACATGCCCTTTCTAAAGGCAAAAAAGTAAATACCTTTATCGAAGCAAAAGCCAGATTTGATGAATCTTCAAATCTCTATTGGGGAGAGCAATTGCAAAAGGCCGGAGCTTCGGTTCGCTATAGCTATCCCGGAATAAAAGTCCATACCAAACTACTATTGATCAGGCGAAGAGAAGGCGCTGCTTTAAAAAATTATGCCTATCTCGGTACGGGTAATTTTAATGAAAAAACCGCAAAATTGTATTGTGATCATGCCTTACTAACCGCCGATACCCCTCTGGCAGATGAAGTCATTCAAGTGTTCGATCTTTTGGACAAAAAGATCATTCTTCCAAAAACAAAGCATCTAATAATCTCGCCTTTTACTACGCGTTCTGGTTTTGAAAAATTAATTGCTAAGGAAGTAAACAATGCTAAGCAAGGGAAAGA
>JBLHJZ010000554.1:0-3885 GCA_047619515.1 Saprospiraceae bacterium
CATTTTCTAATCCATAGAAGGTTTTCCACCCTCCGCGACTTCCAGCTAGATCTCCAAAACGATGGCCAATCCTGATATCCAATTTCCTTTTAGGAAGCGTCTCAACGGAATGAGTATTGATCACCCGAGTGTCTTTAAAAGTCTCGAAAGTATACTGGGCATCAAGCGTATTAACAATCAAAAAGAGGAAACAAAAAAATAATACACGATTTGTCATGATAGCTGCTTTTTTTTGTTTTAAGGTTTAATTTTCAGAAAAGCCAGTATCTGCCCAGCATTTAAAAATGATAAATTGTTCATCCGTGAGATTATTAGGCCCCGGATTAGTATCCCCATCTGGCGGCATTCCATTCACGGGATCATTGACCTGTGCAATCACCCTGTCTCTTAAGCCGTTTGGGGCAGTATTAGCATAATCAGCCAGGCCGGCATAAGTCATGAAATTTCCTGGTGCTCCTCCTCCTGTCACGTGACAGCCTGCCAAAGCACACGAAGCGTCAATAATCGCTTTGACATCACCTTCATAGGTCGCATCAAATTCATCACATTCTTCTCCTGCCATGGGTTCTGGTAGTTTATCTGAAGTGCAGGAAATATTCTGAATCGACATCCCGACAATCAGTAAAAAGCTCAACAAAAAATACATATTCTTCATAAAAAAATAAATTAGTCAATTTACAAGTGTACGGCAAAAACGATAAGTGGTTTTAAATTCTGGAAAGGTTAACATTTCACGCAAACGTACTAATTTCAAGTGTATTTTTATAAACTTTCTTCCCCTTTTGTAAACCATATTCCATTTGAATTGTATAAAAAAAGAAGTAATTTTGTACATTAGTAGACCTACGATAACCAATTTAGATCTAAATACAGATAAATAATTGGAAATCAAGGTTTTATAAGTAAGTTTACTCTATTGTGTATAATTTAACTTATTCACTTATTACATTTTAATAATAAAAACAAAAATAAGATATGTATCCAGCAGATTTAGTTGCTCCGATGAGCCAGGAATTAAACCATATTGGCGTTCAATCGCTAACGACTCCCGAAGCCGTAACCGAAGCCGTAGAAAATGGCGAAGGCACCTTATTATTGGTTGTCAATTCTGTATGCGGATGTGCCGCAGCGAATGCACGACCCGGTGTAAGAATCGCTTTAGATAATGACAAGAAACCGGCCAACCTTGCTACTGTCTTTGCAGGTGTGGATGCCGCAGCTACTGAAAAAGCACGTGAATTTTTATTGCCTTATCCTCCGTCTTCTCCTGCTATTGCATTATTTAAGGATGGAAAACTAGTACACTTCCTCGAAAGACATCATATCGAAGGGCGTTCCGCAGACATGATTGCTGCGAATCTAAAAATGGCTTTTGATCATTTTTGTTAAAACGCGTTAGCTGGAGTAAGCTGGCAACTTGAAGTTGCCTGCTTACTTTCACTTATATAAAAAAACTGTTGATGTTATATTCAACAGTTTTTTTTATATCCCGAACCATACTACTGGGAATGGCTAGAAATAAGCGAGACCCAAGGGGTTTTGAAAACCTCTTTGCATAATGTCCAGTTGTCTGATCCCGAACCTACTTCTTGACCGTAAACTTAAAAGACTCATTTTGATCCAAAGACCTGGACTCAAACATTAGTATATAATGACCAGCAGCCAAATGATCGACCGGGAAGTTATATTTATTAAACCCTTCTAAAACGGTTACATTTTTATATTGGATCGCCACACCCATTGCATCAATAATCCGAATATAGGCCGATCCGGATTTGCGAGAAGTCGCTACTAAGTTGATATCATACCTTGCCGGATTTGGATATAGTTTAAACCCAAGTAATACCTCTTCTTTTATTTCAATAACTCTAAGCTCCGAAAAAGTAAAGGCGCCATCTTTATCAAATTGCTTAAGCCGGTAATAAGAGACCCCTACCAATGGATCATTGTCGACCTCTGTATACCTAGTAGGATAAACGGAATCTCCAGCTGCTTCGACTTTGATAATGGCTTCAAAATCTTCGCCATCAGCGCTTCGTTCAATATCATAATAATCGGAATTTCTTTCCATCGCAGTTTTCCATTCCAGTAATACTTCCTTTTTATTGTCATTTAAAAAAGCTTTAAAATAACTCAGTTCCACAGGCAAAGGAGCCAGATAACAACCCGGGTCAACTACAAAATTAGTATTGATAAATGGCAACTTGGATCCAAGATATTGCTCAAATTTCGTTTGAAAAATAGCTTCGTCGTCTGCGCCCAACCAGTCCTGCAAAACAGTTGTAAAAACCTGGCGGTAATCATGTTGATGATTTTGAAGTTGATCCTGATTTGAGCCTGCAAGGTTAGAAAGATCAACATTGGTTCCTGTTACTCCTGCATTCAGTGCGGAGCCAAAAACTAACATTGGTGCAAGCGTACCATGATCAGTGCCTATACTTCCATTTTCAATAGGTTTTCTACCGAATTCGGAAAAAGTCAATGTCAACACCTGATCTTCCCGCCCAAGACCAGTGAGGTCATCCTGAAAAGCTTTGATCGCATCAGATAACTGAATCATCAAATTATTATGGACACCAATCGTCGGATTAGCCCCATCCGTTTGATTGACATGAGTATCAAAACCGCCGATATTCACCAGGTAGATTTTAGTTTTAGAACCGCCATCTATTAATCTTGCGACTGTCTTGAGTTGATTAGCGAGATACGAATTCGGATAGGTTACACTATTCGTCCCCTGATCAAAGACAGATGAGATTCGCTCCGCATAATTACTGGTACTGTTTTCTACATTCATGATATATTCCAGTTCAGTACCATATTCGGATGGTGGAAACTCCGTAATAGGTGCTCCGCCGATCTCCGAAACAAGATCGAAAAAACCTGCAGGGTTTTGGCCGGTCAGATTTATTCCTGTTGAATGTTCTCCTTCGGTATGAAAGCCAAGAGAAGGTTTTGGATCACCGACCTGAATCCCGAGCGGATCAGGCATCAATTCGTTTGGATTTCCGGCAAGACCGGGATACTGATGATCCAAATACCGTCCCATCCAACCGGTAGAAATATTAAAATTCTCCGGTGTACCATCTCCTCCGGTCATATATAAATCTGTAGATTTGAAATGAGATCTATTCTGCAAATCATAGGATACTGCCTGTATGACATTGACCTTGCCTTGATCATAAAGGTCTTTTACCGCCTGCATTCCCGGATGAAGTCCAACCTGGTCTTCCAATAGTAAAGTCGTATCTAGGTTAATGTATCCGGAAATATTTGAATTAGGATCCGGTTGAGGAATGGCAATATTAGGTCTTAGGTTGGCATAGGTGTCGTACTGTTCAATTGGAATAATGGTATTTACTCCGTCATTACCTCCTGCCATCTGAACCAAGACTAACACTCTGTCACCAATCCCTTCGCAATCGAATGCAGCCAGCATGCCAGGGGTAGCAAAAGTTTTATAAGGTATTCCATTCAAAACAAAAGGAGAAAAAGCTAAAGGGCCGGAAAGTTTTAGAAAATTTCTACGTTTCATGATTAATTATTTTGAATGTTTTTTTAAAAAAGTTGGTATTCCGGTGAGTACATAATTGCTGTCACCAGGTTTTCAAGCGGAATACGAACTTCGGAGTCATCTCCGGTATCCAGATAATTTCCCCACTCATAAAGCCAGTCTTCAATGACAAGACCGTTCAAAAAGATACTATTTAGATAATAACCATATCGTCCAGAAGCTGGAAATTCAGGAATCATATAATTCAGGAAATCCTGAACCAATCCTGAAGCGTTAAAAGGATCTGTAATATTAGCCGGGTTTTCAGTAAATGCGACTACATCAAACTGAACACCTCCAAGATTCCCACTCAAAAGCACTCGTTGTCCTTC
>JBLHJZ010000555.1:0-3865 GCA_047619515.1 Saprospiraceae bacterium
ATCCAAATTTTATATTTGTCAAAGCAGATAAAAAACTGATCAAAGTGTCTTATGATGAAATAATATATATCGAAGGATTAAAGGATTATGTGATCATTCGACAGGATGTCGGTAGAATTATTACGCTACAGACTATGAAAAGCCTAGAAGAAAAATTACCCCAGGGAATCTTTAAGCGTATCCACCGGTCTTATATAGTCAACTTGAATAAAATCAAGGCCGTAGTGGGTAATATGGTTGAGGTTATTGAGAAAGGACAAACCAAACATCTTCCTGTAGGTAAAAACTACCGGGATGAATTATTGGATTTGATTAACAAAAATCGCTTATAATAAGAGCATGCTTGAAGTTTAGCATTCGGCCTGCCTTTTGGCTATGCTATTTGATATACTATATCAAACCATCGCTAGATTTTTTCATTTATACTTCGCTCCAAAAACCGGAGTCCCGATCTTGCATCGGGACTCCGGTTTTTTGGCCTAGTCTAAACAAAAAACTACCAATTTTCGGCTCGAAGCCCAAACTCCAAACATGCTCTAAATAGTATCCTGTCACATTCTTAGCTTTTTGTAAACCAGGGCTATCTTTATTGGTTTGTGACTGACTTAAAACCAGATTCCTGTGCTGGTCTGAAAAAATATTCTATTTATTTTCAAGCACATATTGCCATACTTTTACAACTATTAAAATCGCATTATCAAGGGCTAAGCTTTGATAATGCGATTTTAAATAATTATAATTTATTTTTAACTATACTTATTTTATACTTACATATTGCTTTGTTTATTTTTAAATTGTAACTTACTTCCCGTTATTAAAACCAATAATAATTACTCCTCCCTTTATTAATCCTCCTCATTTTTGTTTTTAACCACGTGGCCTTACACCACAACACTTACTTTCTTTTTACAAGAACAAAGACACCGAGAACAAACATAATAGTAGTTTACCTATTTCCTTTAGAAACGAATTTTATAATTTTAAGCAAAGCCCGGAAGTTTACCTTTTGGGACCTAGCTAAGTAAACACTTATGTTATGTTGAGAAATCTACAAGATAACCAAAACTCGTTTTCGTCTCCTTTCAGTTCTACATTTCTTTCCTTTTGCTTAATCTTAATTGCCTTAGTGTTCAATACACTTGATGTGACCGCCTGTGATAATCTTACTTACGGGGGAAAGATTGGGGATTATGAAGTAAAAAGTGGTTCATTTGCTGCTTCTACTATTACCAGTATAGAAGATCCGACCGGCGGATCCGGCACGATTCAATTTATGTGGTTAAGGACTACTAATCCCACACTTCCGGTGACTCAATGGACTGTCATTGATGGGGAAGAAGACAGCTCATACGAACCTGGCGAGATTAGCGAAACCACCTATTTCCTGAGATGCTCCAGAATACTAGGTTGTAACTCCTGGCCCGGAGAATCAAACATCATTGCTAAAATCATCAATGGAACTTGTGTCAGTTGCAATGGAGGGACTTATGAAGAAACGACAGGTAATATAATTTCAATAACAGGTAATAACGGCGTAGATTACGAGGAAAACGTAACCGGTGCAATTGATGAAAATTTTGCCCGATTATACGATGCTAATGATTGTTTAACAATAACGTTGAATGATCAATTAGCCATTGGGGATCAAGTTACGGTTAGTTGGAAAAAGAGAAACTACGAGAGCTCCTATTCAGGAAATGCACAGATGAAGATTATGGAATCGGAAGATGGTGTCAACTTTATCTATAATTCAACCTTGGAAACCAGTTTAAAGAAAATCATCGTTCACCAGACGGTTACCTTGAATAGCAATGCTAAATATATTAAATTAAGTCTGGAAAATTCCCTCCCGGATTTTGAGGTAGATGCGATTAGTTATAGTCTAAGAAACTGTATATCAGGGTCTATCGGGGATAGAGTGTGGGAAGATTTGAATGGCAATGGAACACAGGATGGTGGAGAGCCCGGATTAGCAGGTGTATTTGTTTTTCTTGAAGATGAAAATGGAAATCCAATCCCAGGGATAGATTTTGAATATACAGATACCACAGGTGCATACCTGTTTGAAAATCTTCCAACGGATAAGTACCAAGTCAGGTTTGCTACCCCAGGCGGGTATCTTCCGACCGTATCAGCGGAAGGAATTGATCCTAATCTAAATAGTGATGCAAGCTATCTGGATGGAAGAAGTGGCATTATAGATCTTGCTGTTGTAAATAATACTAGTGCAATTGACGCAGGTTATATTATGCCTATACAATTGGTAGGAATAGCTTGGTATGATGAAAATAATAATGGCTTGCAGGAAAATGAAGAAGCAGTAGCAGAGGGCGTTTTCGTAACCCTATATGATGCAGGGGGCGACATGATTGCAGGGACAAGTGATGATGTCAAATTTGCAGATTTCACAACAGGTGCGGATGGTTTTTATGAATTTAATAATGTCTTTGCCAGCAACTATTATGTGGTATTCGATCCAACTACATTGCCTCTGGGTTATTCCTTTACAGCTGCGAATGTGGGTAACGAAAATTACATTGATAGTGATGCTGATGAGAATACTGGCTTCACTGATGTTTTCATGATCACTTCGGGAAAAGATGAGTCAGGTGTTGATGCAGGATTAGTACTGAGTTGCGATTTTATTCCTGAAACAAGTATCGGAGAAGCAACCTGCGAAGGTTTTTCCGTTGATTTCGAAGCGTCGCCCAATGTAAGCGGATACACTTACTTTTGGCAATTTTTAGATGATGTTACTAATCCGGTAGTCATCGGTGAAAGCGAAATAAGCGTTACTGATTTCACCTGGTTGACGCCAGGAAATAAAATCTACAAATTGACGGTGACCAATCAAAATGGATGTTCTGTTACCATGACGGGAGTATTTGCAGTGCTTCCGGCAATAGAGTCCGCTTGTCTAAGTTTGTTGCCGGTGAAGTTAATTGATTTCAAGGCAAATATTATTACTGATAATAAAATACAGCTGAAATGGTCGACTGCCTGGGAACGAAATAATAACTTCTTTGAAGTTCAGCGATCAACAGACGGAGACCGATTCCATACTATCGGATCCGTAAATGGAAGAGGAACTACTGAATTGATCAACCATTACGACTTCCTGGATGAAGCGCCGTTTTATGGAAGGAATTATTACCGTCTAAAACAAATAGATTTTGATGGAACGATTGACTTTTCCAGTATCGTTTCCATCCTGATTGACAATGAGGAATTACCTGATGTGATTGTTTATCCAAATCCAACAAAAGAGAAGACCACATTAAGAATAGTTACCCCTTTTGAAGAAGATGCTTCTGTAGAAATCATGAATGCAACAGGTCAGGTTCTTGAAGTGATCTCCATCAAAGCCGGAATCAACAGTCAGGAAATCAGCCTAAGCAAATACCAGCCTGGCATCTACTTTTTTAATATAAAATACAACGGTTTTAGAAAACTGGTACACAGGATTCTAAAAGTAAGAGATTAAAGATAAACACCTTGATTCAAACACCCGAACGACCGTCGTGCCTCGGCGGTCGTTCACCTCGGAAGACAAAGCTCTTAAAGAGACGATTCTATAAACTGTTTCATTTTCCTACTCGAACCCTGCCCTAAAAGGAAAATCCAATCGCTGACACACTTACTTGAACCCCCTCCTGTTAAACTTAAAAGTTTGATTATTAAATATTTAAAAAGTTAACCTTTTTGACTTACTTAAATATTAACCTTACTTTAAAGAGCATATAAGCTAGAAGTATAAAAGCAAGATCCAATAAAGATTAAGGTTTTTCTTGAGAAATAACAATTTCATTTTCTAAATGTAAAATTTTAGCATCATTGAAAAGTTCAACCGTGCCTTTATTTTCTT
>JBLHJZ010000556.1:0-3859 GCA_047619515.1 Saprospiraceae bacterium
TCAAGCCTATTAGGTCATGCATAGGATTCTCTGGTAAGATGTGAAACAGGATGAGTGTCAGTAAACGGATGAAATTGGAAATGATAGCTCCAAATAAGACAGTGCCCAGAAGGAGTGATGTTTCCCAAAAGGAGGAGGATGTATTATACTTTTTCTCAAAATAGGCTAAAATAATAATGCTCAAAACCAATGAAGTGACCACCATATTTAATCCGATACATGCCGGATCAACTGAAAAGGTATGACCATCTATGTTTAGAATATTTCCACTGACCTGGATATCTATTTTGATGAACTGCAATACTTCCCCGGCTAATCGACTTAACTGCAATCGAATCGGAAAACTCCAGATGTAAATGATGTTGCTTATGACAGGAGAAACGACGACGACGAGGAACAAAGGCAGGATATTTATACGTCCCCACCATTTTTCTAAAACGAATAAAAACAAAAATACAGATGAAAAATAATATAAACTGCTTGATCGGAAAAAATATAAAATTATTCCTGTGATGGCTGCGGCGACTGCGTACCGAAATCCACCTTTTGTCTCCTTTACTTTCACCACATAAGGGAAGGCGATCATCCCTAAGAGCAATGAAAATTGCAAAGGTATATTCTGATGATTGAAAGCCCAAAAGATGAATAGTGGACAAAGAATCAACAGCGTTTTGACTAAGCGACGGTTAAAAAATAAATCCGACATTTTTCAATTTGACTGATTCTGAAATAGTGATACCGGTTGAAGAATTATTCAAACTGGAGAATCCTAAAGCATGTTCCGTATAAAAATAGGGAAGGATTTTATTTTTTGAATAATACTAAAATAGCCTTTCTACTATTTTCGAAAATAAAAATACAAAGTCATCAATAATACCAGCATTATCAGTAGCCATTCCTTGGGTTCAGGGACAGCACCGGAATTACCAATGGAAGCATTTTGTAAACTATTTTTACTTTTTTGAATATCGAATCGGTCATAATCTTGCTGGGTTTCCAATACAATAAGACTGGAAATCGGTGTGACTACATAAGCTTCTTTAGCTTCATCGACCAGTTCATTTGCTAATTCTTTTTTGTTAAAATAATTTTTTCCAACTTTTCGTAAAATATCATTATAAGCGAAAAGGCGCATAAGATGGTCAGGGGCATTGGAGGTGTTTGCACTAGTTGTATCCTGGTTCTCAATAATTTGGAATGCACCATACTGATTGACGATCGTTTGGTCATTTTCCTGATTTTGGTAAAATTGCTTGTTTTCTAATAAGGATAATAATTCCTTCGTCGTTCCGCTTTCCAATTGTATCGCCCGTAATTCTTTGAGCGTACTCAAATAGGGAGAAATCTCTTTTTCAATATTAAACAATCGCAGAGGATTTTTATTCTTCTTAAAAAAGCTACTCATTTTCTCAATAAAAACGGAGCCTTCCAGATCACTCAAGGTAGGTGTCATCTGGTTGGATTTACTGATCACCAAGGCTTGAGTTGGATTTGTAATTTTATAAAAAGGAAATAAAGTAAAATTTACACTTCGCAACTGTTTGAAAATAGCCGCTTTATTCTCTTGGGTCACTTGTTCTATCCTGTTATTGGAATAAACAAAAGCTTTTTTGCTTTTGATCATTCCCCATATTTTAGATAATTCATCTTTCGTCCAGGCAGCATTGATGTCTAAATAAATTTCCTGTGCATCAAAATTGATTGCTCTTTTTTGATGGGCTTGCAAATGATAGGATTTTTCATTAAAAGTGAATGCTTGTTCTGACAAGGGTAAGGCATCAAATCCAAATGACCAATCTGATTTGTATGCCCCTAAGTAAGTGTGCGAAGTGCCATTCGTGCTAAAAGAAAATGGAGCAGAGATATTAGCTAAGACACCTTCCGTGACGACGTTGATACTTTCGGTTGCTCCTTTCCAAAAGGGGCCTTCAAAATCGATGTTTTCATAAACCAACTGTTTGTCTATTTCTTGCAGGGGAGTCGTAACCCCAATTTTAAATTGCCGCGCTTCATCTGACGTAACCGGAAATATCCGAACGGTCACCCGATTGCCTTCTTGCCAATGTAATAATAATGGATCTCTCAATTCTACTCCGACAATAGTATTGAAAGCACTATCTGCTTTTTCCTTGGTCGTTAAGTAGGCAGGTTCTTCTATCCCATTTATCCATAAAGCAGCGGAGGTCACCACAGAACCTTCAGGCAAATAAAAAGTATATAAGGCTTCTTGCTGACCTCTCCATCTGGATATTTTGCTATTGATAATTTTTAAGGTTTTTTCAGTATACGCTAAATGGTATTCAGGAAACAACTGCACATTAGTCACAATATCCGACGTAGAAAGATTATCTCCGTTCCATAATTTCCGTTCCGTTTGGTGTCGGGCGTCAAACATATAGCGGAGGATTTTTATTCTATCCTCATAAGGTATGTCAATGCCATCATTGAAAAAGGAAGCGATTACGACAAGGGGATCATGTTTTATTCGTTCGTTGATATTCATTCTACTAAAAGTGTTAAACATATCATCAGCTGTAGAATAGACTAGCCCACTTTTGAGCGCACGTTCTGTAACCCAATCTTTTTGAAGTGATTGACTGGTCTCCAGCCAGCCAGGCAGGCTTTTGTCTTCATAAGGTTTTCGGGTCTGGTGAAAGGATTGTTGAATACTAGTATTTATTTTGTAAAAACGTAGACTTACATAGCTAACCAAAAAGATAGTAAGTACCCAGGTGATCAATGTAGTAGGCCAAAATTGTGCTGAATTTTTTAAAAAACCTTTGACTACCTTGATGTAAGCGATCATGGAGAGGATAGGTACAAAAGTAAGCAAGGGTATTCCAAAAAACCAGAAACCCACAAATGCAATTGGATAGATTTGAAAAATATAAATGCTTTCATATAAATGAAATAGAATCGCCACGTTGGAGATTAAAACTATTAAGTGATTTACCCAGTTTGATTTATAATTCCTCCATAAGGCATAGACTAGTAAAAGGGTGTTGGAGAGCAGTAAAAACCAAATCAACCAATTCGTTGAGATATTAAAAACGGTTATCGTACGGTTTAAGGAATAAGCGCTGATGTTGAAAAGCTGCAACAAGATGATATTAGCCCCAAAATTTGAAAACTTGAAATAACGGCTGGTATCTCTTTTGTTTTTCCAAAGCAACATAAAAAAATAGATAAAAGTCAAACCGAAATTTGCAAAAAATACACCGGAGAAAACATCAAAATCTGTATCGTATACATCTATGGTGCTGGCAAATAAGATAAATGAAAGGGCTAAAAAAAATAGACCAGTTGCAATAGTTTTGTCCTTAAGTCGGGAAGATAGCGTGGTTTTCATAAGGTTAGAGATTTTGGTTTCAATATATATTCATTGTTATTAAAAGTACTTTGAAATTCAAAGTTAATTATAAAATTGGACTAATCCTAATCTAGGGAAGCCAGTACCATAGTTTTTTTCGCTCTAACGCATTTTTAGCATATCCATAGAGACGCGTAGAAAAATAGCGCCTATTTCGCGATTTTAGAACATAGAGGATTGCTAAAGCAACCTGATATAGGTCTCAAAGTCCATAATTGATTTCGCCTTCATAGCAGGCCTAAAACGCGGCGCTTACTTTACGATACAGCTTGTAGATTATGAGATGAATGCTAAATGGTGAATCAATCTTTATTCAAAATGAGACAATGGAAACTACGATTAATGGTATTATTGTTTCTTCCACGATTGGTTCTACTTCTATCTGGAAAACAAAAAAGCATGAATCATCCCAAATATTAGAAATGATTGATTATTAATTTTTCGACGCTGAAGGACGCTGATTATTATGTTAGAATTATGTTTTTATTA
>JBLHJZ010000557.1:0-3836 GCA_047619515.1 Saprospiraceae bacterium
GTAATGGTACGTATTACTGTTCTTGCATCACCCGGGCAGCCAGACGCCATATCATCATTATCGGCAAAGGTAATATTCACGGGGTTACAACTCTCATCGATTACTCCACCCAGGACATTAAATTCTGCCACTGTAGTCGGGCCGGCCGGGAGTTCGGAGATACATTCTAAATTGACAGGGCCCGAGGGAGGGCAGGTAACGTCAAGCATACAAACGGGGGCTCCAAATAAAGGCGTTTCCCAAAGGCTACGACCAAAAGTACCGGCACGAATCTTATTATTAGCATGATTGATTTGCAGATCATTGATCGGCACATTGGGCAAGCCGGTATTGTGCAGTACCCACGGTGTCACATCAGAGCGATAATACACGCCGACATCCATCCCTACATAGATCGCATCTGCAGGAGTACCCCCAGTGTTTTGATAAGCGATACTCAAGGCAGGGATATTGGGCAAAGCACCTGAGATATTCGTCCAGGTAGCTCCGGCGTTTGTGGATTCATAGACTTTTTGACCAGCCATATAACCACCCAGCGTCACCCATACCCGATTAGCATCAGCAGGGTCAACGGCAATAAAGGTAATCCCGATACCCGGTAAGCCTGCCGAGATATTAGTCCATGAACCACCCGTATTCGCAGAAGTTTCGATAGTAGAACCATTAGAAGCATAGAGTCTTGCACCATCATTAATACCAACGGCAAAAGCACCACGGCCATCGGAGCCGAGATTCGTCCAGCTAGTACCCATATCAGTACTTCTGTAGACATCGCTAAAACCTCCGTAAATAATGCTTGGGTCAACAGGATCCATACCATATGGCGTCACCCAGGAACCGGTAGATCCAGCAGGTTTGATATTTGTACTAGTTGATCCACCATTTGTAGATCGTCTAAAAGATCCATTTTGAACAGCAAAAAATATGTTATTGTTATTATTATAATCAATCACACAATCCATTCCATCTGCTCCATAAATATGAGTGATATTTGGTGTTCCGGTATAGACGTCAGTACCATTATCCTGCGTTCCACCAATCAATAAATTTTGATTAGTTTCTACACCGGCTATCCGGTAAAACTGCATAATTTCAAGGCCATCCCAGATATTTGTCCAGTCAAGTCCATCATTTGTACTTTTGGAAACACCTCCATCACTTCCACAATATAAAGTACCATCTAGCGGATTATATACTAATTCGTGGATGTCTGCATGAACATAATCAAAAGCTCCTGTAGGCTCACTCCATTGGGAAATAGCCGTTAAGGAAGTTCCACCATTAGTCGACCGCCAGACATTAATACCTCCGGTGATTATATTATTAGCATCCGCAGGGTTTACAGCCAACGCGAGGTCATAACTAGACTGACTAATGCCATCACTTCCATCAGTAGGATACCCTAGTATATTAGGAGTCGTTGACATAGAAGTAAAAGAAGTTCCGCTATTAGTAGAACGATATGTCCCCTTATAAGAACCAGCTCCTGTACTAGGTCCTGTGAGATAATATACGTAATTGGCATTCGCAGGTGTAACTGCTAATGCGATACGATTTTCACCTGCTGGCAGTCCGGTGCCGATTACTGACCAGTTATTTCCAGTATCTGTTGACTTATAAAAGGTGTTACTTGTACAAGCATAAACGGTCGTTGGATCACCAGGTTTGAATTCTATATCTGTAAAGGATCCGGCTTGCTCATTGGTCCAGGTTGCCCAACCATTTGTAGTTTTCAATATTCCGACAGTTGTTACTGCAAACATGATGTTGCTATTCGTCGGGTGCATGAGTAGTTTATAACCCCTGTTGAAATTGGAAACACCCCAACTAAGCCCTGTAGCAGCCCAGGTGGCTCCACTATTGGTTGATTTCATAACACCAATGGATTGCGTTTGCCCACCGTCACCATCACCCGTCAGAATATAAATGGTAGAAGGAGTAGTATGATCTACTGCAATTCCGGATACACCAATACTCGCCAGATCATCTGACATTGGCGTCCAGCTGGTACCGCCATCTGTTGAGCCCCAGATTCCTCCTGCAGGAGTACCTACATAGATCGTATTGGCAAGCGTAGGATGAAAAGCTACAACGTTGACCCTTCCTACTCCACCATTATAGCCGCTTTGGCCATTGGTATAACTGGTAGGTCCAAGGTTTGTCCAAGGATCCACCATGGATCTTTCTACAGGAGGGTTAGAAGAATTGAGTTTTTTAACAACATCCCAGGTACGTCTTGCATGATTCTGGATCTTTCCATCAGGGTTGACCCTGCGTTCCATGTGGTATTCCCAGCGTTTGTACTGCTTGAATCCACTGCCTCTTCCTTTTTCTTTACCTTCAAAGTAAGTTTCCGCAAGGTTTTTAATTTCTTGTAATGTAGTACTTCCATCAGCATTCATAATCAAATCTTTGTAGGCCTGAGCATACAGTTGATATGATCCTAAAGTGAAAAATAAAACTACGAGTAGCATAATTTTTTTCATAAGATTTGAAGTTTTAGTAAAAAATGTAAGATTGTCTAGTTAAAAATATTGAAAATGGCCAAATATGTTTGACGATTTTTTGCTTAAATTCTTTCTGCTTTTTGGAGCAATAAACTTAGTCCATGGTAATAAGTACCAAAATAAACAGTCTTAACCAGTTGAAAGTAAAGTTACTTTGAAAGTCAAATTCCTATTTAAAATTGAATTTAAAAATAGAAAAGTGCAGTTTTTGGAAAGAAAAAATAGCCAAGCCCATAAATCATATTTAGATAAGGCGTGAATATGATCTAAGGTAAGTATAATTCTTTTATTTTTAAAAAAAAATTATTGAAATTTTTTATAATTTATTCAATGTTGATACATATACTTCTCCAAGGACGAGTTGTTGTTAGACAGAAGGATCAAGGTCGATACTCCCGACTTCCCCATTTTCAAAGAAACCAAAGATTTGACATTCCCGTTGGCTGAAAAGCCGCTTTCAAGGCTTGAAACGGTTATAAAACCGCCATTCTTATCATTCAGGAATAACATTCCACCCGAAGCATCATAACGCACCGTTTCTACTTCTGCTCCATATTGATTACCGGCGATTAGCAAATCCGGATAGCCATCTTCATTAAAATCTTTAGTGATCATCCCATTTATCTGGGATAGCTGGGCTTCGACCGGAAGGGCTTGAAATGTCAGGTTCCCTTGTTCATTCAACAACATACCACTGCTAAATAATACAGCCTGTAAATGATAAGCTTCCTCTGTTTCGGCAACTCCGAGAATTTCGTCCAGATTCGCTTCTCCGAAGGCTTTATAAGTCGGAAATTTTTTCAAAATATCCGGCATTTGCTGTGAAGAGCATTCCCTTCCCCGGACCGGAAGCTTAACCTTGTCTTTTTCTTTTGCCAAATAAATATCTAAAGAACCGCTGCGATCAAAATCATTTAGGTAAATATGTAGCGGATGATCCGGCCCCGGCTGAAACTTGTTATTTTCTCCAATATTTCCCAAGATATAATCCTGGTCGCCATCTTTGTCCCAATCAACTTCGGCTATTCGGCTCCACCAGCCATTGGTTTCCTGTAGGTTTAATTTGGTAGTGGCTTCAATAAAAAAGCCTTCTTCATTTTCAAAAACACTTAGCGGCATCCACTCTCCTACTACTAATAAGTCCAGGTCATTGTCGCCATCATAATCTGTAAATACCGCATCATTGATCAGCCCGGGATTCATAAGCGAGGGAGCCAACAGGTCAGTCACATCAGTAAAAACGCCAGCCTGGTTTTCAAGCAAATAACTACGGGGAGGCAATGGATATTTTCCGGGTATCAAACGACCTCCAACAAAGAGATCTAAATC